>CAJVYJ010000123.1 GCA_913009475.1 uncultured Actinomycetes bacterium
CGAGGATATTCTGGAACTTTCCATCTCCAAGATCGTTAAGTAGTCAAGAAAATTCTATGCCCAATAAGGTAATGTCATCAATTATTTTTTGGTTGCCGAATTTCATGGTTTGGTCTATTAAGCCGTCGACTAAAGTCCTAAGAGGCAGATTTTTATTATTCTCCAACCAAGTTAGCACTAACTCCATATGGAAGAACTCGTTCTTGTGATTGCGGATGTCGTGCAGACCGTCGGTGTAAAGTAGGAGGCGGTCGCCTGGCTGCAGTTGTGTTTTTTCGAGTGTCGGGCGGAAGAGGACCTCGCTGATGCCGATTGGTAATCCGCTGGCAACTTTTAGTGTAGACCATGAATTGGAATCAGCTCTATACAACAATGGCGGCTCATGCCCGCAATTGACCGAGTACATTTCATGCCTGGCGGCATCTATGCGGGCGACAAACATTGTCACAAAATCACCCGACCCCAGTCTTTTAACCACCGTCCGATTAGTTTTTGTCAGCAAGTCCGGCAGGGAAATGTCTTTTTTCGGCTCGGAACGCATAGTTGCCATGGTTACCGTCGATAAAAGCGCCCCCGGCATACCTTTGCCGGACGCGTCGGCCACCAGGATTATTAAATCGCTGTCCAGCTGGTAATAGTCATACCAATCACCGCCGACAATTTTAGCCAGAGCTTGACGGGGATGGATTATAACGCCGGGTATATTGGTGCCGGCCGCCGGCAAGAGCCGCCGCTGTATTTTAGCGGCAGTCTGGTGTTCTTGCCTAAAGTTAAAGGCCATCTGGTTGAAGGTAGCGGCTAAATTTTCCAATTCATCACGGGTTTTAAGTTCTATATGAGCTGAGAAATCGCCGCTGTCAAGTTTTTCTACGCCTTGGCATAGTTGGGATAAGGGTTTGGAAACATTATTAGTAACGAAATAGATGCTAAAAATTATAATCGCTAAAATAATTATCAAACCGGCTATAAAATAGTATTGTCCCTGCCGCGCGGCTGTCGCTTCCATGGAAGCTTTTTTTATCTCTTGACGATCGATCTCCAAAAACTTATTGAGTTCGGCAAAGACTTTCATATTATCGCTATCTATCTCTTTAATTATTTGGTTGCTCTCTACATTACCGATAGGCTTATTAATGGCGAATAAAAGCTTCGCTTTGGCTTTAATATCGGTTTGGATATTTTCTACCCGGGCCAGTATTTTTCTCTCTGCAACAGTTAAAATAAATTTATTTTTTAATTCCTCAATAGCGCTATCGGTCTTGGCGGTGTAACGGCGTAGAGTTGTCTCTGCGTCAATGTTTCCGGTTAACGCGCTATCGTGAATTTTAATTACTTGCATAGCCAGTGCTTTATTAATCTGGGAAGAGGCGGAGAATTCATGGAATAGGTTCGCGTTCTTTTTTTCAACGCTGCTTAAGGTTCGGAGGCTAAAAAAATAGACGACCGCCATTATAATGATTGTCAGCATAATAATGACCGAAGGGCCTATTAATTTGGTTCTTAAATCAAGTTTCATCGTAGGTAGTTTATTACCGAGCGGACGGCATAATAAACCGAGTTTGTCGTTTCTATAATCTTCCCTCTGCCATACCGGGAAATTTTAGTGATGAAAAGAACCTCCCGAAAATTTGTTGGTGGGTTTATTATAACGTTGATATCTTAGAGCTTGCAAGGCCGATATCATTTATATCATTGGGGACGGCGGCTATTTCTATTCCTAAAATGGTAATATCATCGGAAGTATCGCCGGCGCAAAACTCTAAGGCATTGGCCAGCAGTTTGTCAATGGCGATATCGACCGGATAGTGATTGTGGTTAAGCCAATCCAGTATCATGTCAAGATTATAAAACCGGCGCTGCTTATCACGGACATCATGCAAACCATCCGTATAAAAAATGATTTTATCTCCTTTTTGCAAGCATATTTTATCTCTTCGAGGGTGAAAGTGTTTAGTGCTGATGCCCAGCGGTAAGCTGCCGCGACACTCCAGCAGCGACCAATTGTCGGTGGCGGACCGGTAAAATAACGGTAGTTCATGGCCGCAATTCACATACTGAAGCTCATTAGTCTCCGGTGAGAGGCTGCCGTAGAAAAGCGTGACAAAATTACCGGCGCCCAAGCGTCTCTCAATAGTTTTGTTGGTATTTATTAATATCTTTTCAATTGATTGTTTGCTTTTGGACTCACATCTGATCGAACTCATGGCCAGAGTCGCCAATAGCGCTCCCGACATACCCTTACCAGAGGCATCCGCGATAAAAAAAGCTATTTCATTACCGTTTCGATAATAATCATACCAATCACCGCCGACTACTTTAGCCTGAATTTGCTGGGCATGCAGTTTGACTCCCTTTACCCTGATTTTTTTAGGCGGCAGTAAGCGTTTTTGCAACCGTGCCGCCAGCTGCTCTTCAGCGTACATGCCGGCGATCATCTGATTAAAGGTATTTGCCAAATCCTCTATCTCATCGCCGGTTTTAAGTGATATCCGCCGGTTGAGATGGCCGTGGCTTATCTTTCTAACCTCTTGGCGGAGCTTAGCTATCGGTGCCGTAATGTATTTAGTACTGAAAAAGGTGATGGTCAAAGATAAGAGCACCAGGAATAGGACGCCGAAAGCTAAATCTCTTTCAGCGTTACGTATGAGGTTTATTTGGCGAAGGTTTTCATGGATTTCAGTTTTATCAATATCCCTATGCTTATCGAGGTCGTTCATAATCTTATTAATATGGTCATCAATTTGATTTAACAAAACCGTTTTTTGGGGGGAAGAAGGGGGTAATTTAAATAACTTTCCGGCGTTAATGTTAAGCATTTGATTTTCACGAGCAATGTTATCCAGCAGATTCTTTTCTCTTTTTTCCAGCAGATAGAAAGATGTAAGTTTAGAAAGTTTTTTCTTAAATCGGGCCTGGCTTTTAAAAAAGGCTTGTTTATCTTTATTTTCATTGGAGTTCGTATAGCGGAGTAGCATAGTTTTTTCTTCGCGGACTCGACGGTCAAGGTCGGAGACGGTGCGATATTCATCAAATAAACCGCTGTTGCGTTTAGCTTTTTTGTCCAGATTATTGGCATTAAGAAAGCTATAGGCCGAGGCAAATAAGAACAGTAGAGTAATAATTAAGAAACCGCCGAATATTTTAGTTCTTAGGCTGAGCTTCATCTTGTTCCCTTATCAATATGACACGCATAGTATTATATACAAAGTACCAATGCGGATGCAAGGGCATATTATGATAAAATTTATTTATGGATAATTATCAACATTTACGCCTTCAAGTAAGTAAAGTACCTGACAATCCTGGTATTTACCTCTTTCATGACTTGGGGGGCAAGGTAATATATGTCGGTAAAGCCGGCAACCTTAAAAAAAGAGTACGCTCTTATTTTAACAAAAAACAAAAATATAGCAAGGTCGCGATGATGGTTAAACAGATTGCCACGCTTGATTACTATGTGACGGAAAATGAAGTTGAAGCGTTGATAATGGAGAATAATTTTATCAAGAAGTATAAGCCGGAATTCAACGTGGCGTATCGCGATGATAAATCTTATCCTTACCTGGCTATTTCTTTAAAAGCAACTTATCCGCGCTTGCGCTATACGCGTGAGGCTAAACGTCGTGATACCCGCTATTTCGGGCCCTATCCCAGCGCCAACGCTATGAGAGAGACGCTTGACTTGCTGATCAGTGTTTTTCCTATTCGTTCATGTTCCGATTCTTTATTTAAGCGGGCCAAGATGGCTGGTAAGCCCTGTCTTTATTATCACATAAATCGCTGCTCGGCTCCGTGCGTAGGCAAAATAAGCGTTGAAGAGTATCGGCGGTTAGTAGCTTCTATAACCGCGTTTTTAGAAGGACGTCAGGAACAAGTAATAACCGACCTGGAGCGACGGATGCAAGCTGCCTCCAGAGCGCAGGAATTTGAGCAAGCCGCTTATTATCGGGACCGCTTAAGTGCCGCGAAGAAAATACTTATAAAACAAAAAGTTTCTACCGATAGCCATCTTGACCAGGATATATTCGGATTGGCGGTAGAAAAAGATATTAGTTCCGTCCAGTTGCTTAAAGTACGCAATGGTAAACTGATCGGAACCGAGGACTTTATCTTAGATAAGGGCCGGGGCATCGCAAAAGAAGAGTTATTGGGCAGCCTGATTAAGCAATACTATTTAAATGGGATCTATCTTCCCAAGGAGGTGCTGGTATCGGTGAATTTAAGCGACGCCGAAGTGGTCTCCGCTTCCTTAAGCGGCGCGCTCGGCCGGCTGGTCAAGGTAATAGCTCCTCAACGCGGCCTTAAAAAACGTTTGGTTGATATGGCGGTAGAGAATGCCGTCCATGCGCTTGAACGCTATAAGACGCGTTTTGATTTTGAAACGACAAAAATTATGGCGGCGCTGGCGAATTTAAAAGATTCACTTAACTTAGAAAAAATGGATATTATTGAATGTTATGATATCTCTACTATTTCCGGACAAGAATCTGTCGGCTCCATGGTCACCTTTAAGGCCGGACGGCCCCAGCGCCAAGCTTACCGCCGTTTTAAAGTGCGTGACCAAGACCACCCCAATGATTACGCGATGATGAAAGAGATGTTGAATAGGCGATTTTCTCATTTTCTAGCCGAAGGGGAGGGGAGGTTCGCCTTGAAGCCGAATTTAGTCATTGTCGACGGGGGCAAGCCGCAATTAAAAGCAGCTTTGGAGGTATTCAGCCGGCTGGATATAGTCGGTATTCCGGTTGTCGGGTTAGCCAAAAAGGAAGAGGAGATTTATCTGCCCGGCCAATCAGAGCCGCTGGTTTTGGCACGAGGTTCGGATGAGTTGCATTTAATAGAGCGAATCCGCGATGAGGCGCACCGTTTTGCCCACAGCTATCATCAAAAATTACGGCGGCGGACGATGAAGGTCTCTATTTTAGACAAGATTGTGGGAATCGGGCCGGCGCGCAAACAGAAACTTTTACGCCGTTTCGGCAGTGTCAGCAATATTAAAAAAGCCGGTATTAAGGCGCTTGAGCCTGTGGTCGGTAAAGTCTTGGCCGAGAGGTTGGTAAAAGAGTTAAAATGAGGCGGATGGATTATTATTTCACATATCGGACAAGGTTTGGTGTTGGCGCTGTCATCGGTGATGATTTCGGTATAAAATATCATTTGTTGCCGGAGACCGATACGGTAAAATTATTTAACCGAATAAGAGAGTCGGCATTAGGCGTCTTACAGGTGGATGAAACTCTGAAGAGTGCTTTGGAGGCTTATTTCAACGGCAGCCGCGTCAACATCAAGGCTGATTTGAATCTAAGCGGCTATTCGGAGTTTACCAAAGAAGTTTATGCGAGGACGGCGGAGATAAGTTATGCTCACAGAGCGACATATAGTCAGATAGCAGTTTTAGCCGGTTCCCCCAAAGGTCAACGCGCGGTGGGCAACGCTTTAAATAAAAACAGGTTTCCCGTTTTTATACCGTGCCATCGAGTCATAAAGGCTGACGGTCGATGCGGTGGCTGGGGTGGTAAACCGGGTTGGAAGGAGAGATTGCTGAAGTTGGAGACAAGTTGAAGAAATCTAAAAATTTAATAATACGCTGGCTGATTACAGGTATAACCATATTTGGGATAGCTTATTATCTGCCTTCTTTGATAAAAGTTACTAGTATTACCGCCGCTTTAATCGCGTCACTGTTATTGGCTTTTATCAACGCGTTTGTCCGTCCGGTGGTTGTTTTTATAACTATGCCGTTAAAATTCTTGACTCTGGGCATGATTACTTTTGTGGTCAACGCGCTAATGCTTTATTTGGTTTCGTATTTATTGGGAGGTTCCTTTATAATAATGGGCGTATGGCAAGCTATCGCGGCGGCCTTTTTAATCAGCTTGATAAGTACGTTTTTATCATCTTTTCTTACTTGAAAGCCGCGAGCTTTGGTATCGTCCATGGGACATGGTTACGGATGTAGTAGGGGCGGGTCTTGCGCCCGCCCGTGGAATGGGAGCGTAGAGGGCTGAGGGTGGAAAAAACGTGAGAGCGTCAGGCGTGAAAGCGTAAATGTGTAGCACGCCAGTTTATCTGGCGCCCTATGAGCGCAAGAGGGTTGAGG
>CAJVYJ010000124.1 GCA_913009475.1 uncultured Actinomycetes bacterium
CAGACGTGTGCTTTTCCGATCTCACGAAGAGGGAACGGTAGTGATTATTCAAGGCCCGCGGTTTTCCACTAAAGCCGAAAGCCGCTGGTTTTCTGCTCAAGGCTGGGAAGTTATTAATATGACCCAGTATCCGGAAGCTTATTTAGCCAGGGAATTGGAGATTTGCTATTTGAATGTCTCGCTCATTACTGATTATGATGTCGGCTTGGAAGGCCACCCTGAGGTCAAGCCGGTGACCATGGATGAAGTCATTGAGATATTTAACAAAAATAATACCAAAGTGCGCGACTTGATTTTTAAAATTATTCCGGAGTTGCCGACTAAGCGGGATTGCGCTTGCGCCGGCGCTTTAAGCGGCGCCCGGCTTGAGAGTAAATAATCTGAAAAAGAGCCCTAATGTTTTATGAGAATATTTTTAACGTTTTCAACAATCATAATGTAAAATATTTGGTGGTCGGGGGAGTCGCCATTAATTTATTGGGTATTCCACGCTCAACCGCTGATCTCGATATTTTTGTCGATTTAGCTGAAGATAATCTAAAAAAAATAATTGATATTCTTATCGAGTTGGAATTTAAACCGCGCTTACCTATACCACCGCGAGATATTCTCGACGAAAAAAAGCGTACTGAGTGGATAAATGAGAAAAATTTATTCGCCTTTACGTTTTATAATGCGAAAAAAACTTATCAAGAGCTTGATATATTGTTGGGTGCGTCATTAAACTTTACGTTAGCCTGGGCCAGAAAAACTACTGTTAAAGCCGGTGACATCTCTATTCCCGTCATATCGGTTAGTGATTTGATAGCGCTGAAAAAAGTCGCCGGTCGTAAGCAGGATATATCAGACATAAAGGCGTTACGGCAATTAGAGGAGATAAATGGCGGCGGAGATTAAACGCGGCGGTTACAGTTACTCGGTTACAAATGAACAGATAAAAAAATGGCAGGCGGTGCCGCCGGAGTCGCGGTTGGAATGGTTGGAGGAGCTTAATTGTTTCTTACATAAAGCTCAATCACCAAAAACGCGGCGGATTTGGCAACAATTCCGGCGGGGTGAGATTTAGCTACTCAAATCTTGAGATTTCTTTAAACTCCAAGTAGCGTTGGCCTATCTCCGGGACTTCCAATCTCGCTAGGCGGTCGGTACCAAAACCTTCAACATTAAATGACGCCATCACACTGCCGTAGATAATGGCCCGGCGGATATTTTGCTCGGAAAAATCCTCTGTTTTAGCCAGATAGCCGATAAAACCTCCGGCAAATGAATCACCGGCTCCGGTAGGGTCTTTGATTTCTTCCAAGGGATAGGCTGGAGCCGAGAAATGGGTTGAATCGGTAAACATCAAGGCACCGTGCTCGCCTTTTTTAAAGATGACGGTCTTTGGGCCTTGTGACAGCATTTTATTGGCCGAATCAAGCAAACTATAAGTCTGACAGTATTCGCGGGCTTCCGAGTCGTTCATTAAGCAGATATCCACTTTTTCAATGACCTTATTTAGTGCCTCTTTTTTATTGGCAATCCAAAAATTCATGGTATCGCAAACTACTAATTTTGGATTAGTTACTTGTTCTAAAACCTCCAACTGCAGTTCAGGGTCGATATTGGCTAAAAATATTATCTCCGCATCACACCAATCCGGGGGTAATTTAGGGTGAAATTTTTCAAATACGTTTAACTCTGTCGCTAGGGTGTGGGCATGGTTTAAATCAAACTCATAATATCCGCGCCAGCGAAACGTGCGTCCGGAGGCCACTTCCATACCGTCGGTATCCACACCCATCTTAGTGAGGAATTCTAAATGTCGGGCGGGGAAGTCCGTACCGACAACCCCAACCACACCCACTTTGCTGAAATAACTGGCGGAACAGGAAAAATGAGTGGCCGAACCACCCAGGGCTTCATCGACTTTACCGAAGGGTGTTTCAATACTGTCCAGCGCTACCGAACCAACTACCAAAATTTTCATATGCTCTCCTTTAGCCGTATCATTATCTAAGCTTGTAACCGACTTGTCAATTCTAGGAATGCGGTAAAAACCCAATCTGCGGTGTTATCCTCGGCCTCATCTCGGTTACGTAACAAAACTACGCTCCCTCACCTCGGCTCTCGTCTGCCTTGCATCTCAGGCTTTTCCACATCCCTAGAGATTTGGATAACTACCACATCTCTTACAGGTTCTAGGAATGCGGTAAAAACCCAATCTGCGGTGCTCCACCCCACAAAGTAAAGCAATACTTTGCGGGGGCCCCGTGTTATCCTCGGCCTCATCTCGCCTATGTATGCCGCCGTGGCGGCACCATTACCCCCCTCCCCCTTGACGGGGGAGGGCTAGGATGGGGGTGTAGTTGTAAATGACGCTCCCTCACCTCGGCTCTTTCCGCATTCCTAGGATTTGGATAACCAGCGAATTCCGGTGACAGTATCCGGAACAGATTCGGTCTTTTAAGCGGTAGTGACTTTGGGTATGATTAGATGAAGATTATTTGCTTGCCTGAAAGAATAGCAATCTATATAAAATTTCCGACTATGGAAAGGGCTTATTTTGTTGAACGGAATTAGGTTAGGGAAAATATTTGGCATTGAGATAGAAATCTCTTACAGTTGGTTTTTTATCTTTGCCATGGTCACCATACTCTTGACGTTCGGGATTTTTCCCGAACAATTTCCCAATCATTCACTCCTGGTCAATATTATCCTTGGCCTTTTTACTTCGGTGCTCTTCTTTCTCTCGCTCCTTTTCCATGAGCTGAGCCATTCTTTGGTGGCAAACTTAAATAAGATTTCTATAACAAAGATTACTTTGTTTATATTTGGCGGCATGGCTCAGATGTCGGAGGAGCCGAAAGATCCGGCCAGTGAATTAAAAATGGCTATCGCCGGACCGCTGTCAAGCTTGTTTTTGGCGCTAATATTTTATTTACTCTATAAGTTGCTTTTAGGTATAGGCTTGCCTAGTCCCTATTACGCCTCTTTTACTTGGCTGTGGGAGATAAACCTCATGCTGGCGATTTTTAATCTAGCGCCAGGCTTTCCCTTGGACGGCGGCAGAGTCTTCCGCGCCGTATTATGGATGTTTACTAATGATATGGACAAGGCGACAAAGGTTGCTTCAAAAACCGGCCAGGGATTCGCTTTTTTGTTAATGGGCGTTGGGTTTCTATTTATGATTTCAGGCAATTTAGGCGGTATCTGGTTTATCTTAATCGGGTGGTTCCTTTATCAGAGCGCTGTTACCAGTTATCAGCAATTATTATTGCAGCACGGGCTGGCTGATGTGACAGTCAATGAGATAATGACTGATAAAGTGGAGACTGTGTCGCCTGAGATAACACTTCAAGACCTGGTTAACGAGAAATTTCTTAAATTTCGTTTCGGTCGCTTTCCCGTCGTTGACGGCGACAATCTTTTAGGTATCGTTACCTTGCACGATATCAAGGAAATCCCTAAGGCTAAATGGGAATCGGTTACAGCCGGACAGGTAATTGAAGGCCTTGATGAGCCGATGTATGTTAAGCGAGACGATCCGGCGGTTAATGCTCTAATGAAGATGGCAAGTGAGGAGATTGGCCACTTGTTGGTGGTGGATAGCGAGAATCATTTGGTCGGCATTGTGACTCGCGCTGATATTATTCATTTGATAAAGCTTAAGGGTGAATTAAGGGCTTGAAAAAACAGATTTTAATAAACAAGCTGACATTTGTTCTTTACAAGTATTGTAACTATTGTTACAATACGACACGTCAATTCCATGTATATCTTAAAGCAGGAGAAATATGAAAGCTAAAGTACCCGTCGGTGTAATTGAAAGATTGCCCAATTATTTAAATTGTCTGCTGCAGTTGGAAAAGCAGGGGGTAGATACGGTCTCATCCAAACGTATGAGTTACCTTACCGGCATAAATTCTGCTGAGATAAGGCGCGATTTAATTTATTTCGGAACCTTTGGTATTAAAGGGGTAGGTTATGAAGTTAAGTATTTGATTCAAAAACTTCAACATATACTAGGTTCCGATATTCAGCATAAGATAGCATTGGTGGGTGCCGGTAATCTAGGCTCAGCCATTGCCGGTTATGATGCCTTAAAAAAACACGGATTTTTAATTGATGCTATTTTCGATCAAGATACGAAAAAAATAGGTACTCGTATAGGTGGTATTATAGTATCTGATATTGCGGAAATCATGGAAGTGCTTAGCGGAAAAAATATCAGCATAGCTATTCTGGCGGTACCACCGGCGGCCGCGCAAACAACAGCAAATAAAATGGTTGCCGCCGGCATCAACGTTATATTAAACTATACCTCGACTATAGTCGAGGTGCCTGACCTGGTACAAGTGCATAACAGCGATCCGGTGAATGAGTTGCTTTATACGCTTCATTATCTGTCAAGTCAATCAACTAAGTTGTGAGTTGGCGGTGATGAAATTCTCGGCGTCCGTTATTGTTTTGGCCGGAGGCCGAAGCAGCCGTATCGGTCGGGACAAGAGCCAACTTTTATTCGACGGTAAAGCTCTGGCCCAGCGGGCTGTAGATTTCTTAAAAGATTATTTTGTTGAGATAATATATGTAACCAACCAGCCACGGAAAGCACCTTGGTCGGAAAATCTTGTCGTTGTCGAGGATGAGGTGCCTTACCAGGGTCCACTAGGCGGTATATTGGCCGGCCTGCAAGCCTCCGATAATCGGACCAATTTTGTCATCGGTATTGATATGCCTTTCTTTAATATAGATATACTCAAAGTCTTGCTGAGTCGGGCAGAGCAAAACGACGTAGTCGTGCCGCGTTTGGTTGGGGGGTACGAGCCGCTCTATGCGGTTTATTCAAAATCATGTTTACCTGTCATCAGGCAGCATCTTGAGAGAGGCGACTTTAGGACGGTCTCTTTTTATAATGATGTTAAAGTCTTAGCCATATCTGAAGACCGGTTACGAGATATAGACCCTGATTTAAGAGCTTTTTTTAATATCAATACTCTTGATGATTATCGAAAAGCTATAGAAATCAAGAGAGATTTAGAGTTGAATGAAACCGATTAAAAAACTGAAGATTGTTAAATATTATGACCGGAAAATGTCTGCCGAATCAGTAAGCGTACCGGCGGAAACGCTTTTTACTCTTTACCTCAATGATACGGAAATATTGACTTTTATGGCGACGCCGCAAAAAATCAAAGAACTAGCGGTTGGTTTTCTGCGTTCCGCCGGTGTTATCAGACGAAAAGAAGAGATTAAAAAGATATTAATCATGGAACGGGATGGTCTGATTTGGGTAGAGATAAACGACTCGATAGATATTATAAAAAAATTACTTAATCGGCGATTTTTAACATCGGGTTGCGGGGGCGGCAGTATGCTGGAAGACCCTCTGGGCGCTTTATCTCTTGAACCGCTGACATCGAAGCTCACTATTACTGTTCAGGAGGCCGGCAAAATAATAAGTGACCTACTGCGCGGAGCTGAACTTTATGCTTGCTCCGGCGGAATGCACGGAGCGGCCTTATCATCATCAAAAGAGATATTTTTTTTGGCGGAGGATATCGGCCGCCATAATGCCGTAGATAAAGTTTTAGGTGGTGCTTTGCTCAACGGAGTGGCGACAGCGGACAAAATCTTGGCCATAACCGGGCGTGTATCATCGGAGATGCTGGTGAAAGCGGCCAGGTCAAAGGTGCCGATTGTCTTATCCCGGACATCCCCGACTGATCTGGCTATAAAGTTAGCGAAAAAATTAAATATTACAGTGGCCGGTTATGTGCGTAGTGGCTCGCTCAATATTTACACTCATAATTATCGCGTAAACTATTAAAATATTATTGCAAAATGGTATTTTATGATATTATAACGACGATAAATAACAACAAGCTTAAGGAAAGATGCCAAGAACATTACGGCAGATGCCGATGGATGGTAAAATTGATAGATTCGTCTGGTTGCTTCGCTTTATTATTGCCTCTATGTTTATAATTTTAACTGTCTGGTCTATTTCACCGCTTCGGCAACGTCTCCGTCAACGTGCGGAGTTAGCTCGTT
>CAJVYJ010000125.1 GCA_913009475.1 uncultured Actinomycetes bacterium
TGTTTGTGTCTATCTGTAATGAGTTGTGTCTTATCTTTGTATTGTTATTTGTTTTTTTTTTAATGATACGGCGACCACCGAGATCTACACTCTTTCCCTACACGACGCTCTTCCGATCTCAGCCCCAGTGAATCACCAGTATAATCGGCGATAGCCTGAACTTCCGGCCGTTGATAATTGTGGGCCAATATCACAGCTCCGCGTTTATTCCTGGCCTCGTTGATATTATCTATTAATTCTAATTGGTTCAGAGGTTCCACCCTTAGTTCAGCAAAATTCAGCAGATTTTTGATGCTTGGAGACTGAAGTGATCCGGTTCTTATCATCAACCATTATCATCGTTGATGCGTAATCCTTAGCAAGCTCCTCTTCTACCAAACTATAAGAGAGGATGATTACAATATCGCCTTGACTCATGATTTTAGCCGCGGCGCCATTGAGTATAATATCACCGGAACCGGAATTACCCGCTATCGCGTAGGTGGTAAGCCTGGCGCCGTTGGAAATATTAACAACCTGTACTTTTTCGTGCTCATAGATATCGGCAGCCGTCAATAAACGGCTATCAATAGTAATACTGCCGTTATAATTGATATTACCCCCGGTAATTGTTGCCCGATGGATTTTGCTCTTTAGCATAGTCCGATACATTATCACTAACCTCTACTAAAATATTGTCTATTAATCTAATTTTCCCCAACCTTACCGCAATAGCAAGTAGGACTTTCCGCTTAATGACTTTAACTTCTGTTAAATTTTCCGGTTGGCGGATAGAAAAGTATTCTAACTCAACTCCATCGGTTTTGGCAATCATTTCCTCAACTAAACCGGTAATTTTCACTGCATACCTCTGCCCGCTTTTTATCTTATCGGCCGCCATTTTTAAAGCCTCGGATATTACCAAGGCCTGTCTTTTCTCAACTTGGTTTAAATATTGATTTCTAGAACTTAACGCTAATCCGTCTTTATCTCTAACGACGGGCAGCGGCACGATTTCCACGGGAAAATTCAGATCGTACACCATGCGCTCGACAACCTTTAGTTGTTGCCAATCTTTCTCACCAAAGTAAGCTTTATCCGGTTGGATAATATTAAACAACTTGGCCACCACTAAAGCCACGCCTTGAAAATGGCCGGGTCTGGTTTTTCCGCACAAACAATCCGTTATGTCCGCCACTTCTATATGCGTAAGCAACTTACGAGGATATAACTCATCCTCATTCGGAGCGAAAAGTAAATCAACCCCGGCGGCTTTAGCTTTTTGTATATCAGACTCAAATTCACGGGGGTATTTATTATAATCCTCTCCCGGAGAAAACTGAGCCGGATTGACAAATAAACTTACTACTACTTGGTCGCAATCCCGCCGAGCGCGATTAATTAACGATAGATGGCCGGCGTGAAAAGCCCCCATCGTCGGCACCAGGCCGATAATATTTTTATTTAATCGATATGACTCTAATATTTTTCTAAGTTCGACAATTTTTTTTATCTTCAACATATGTTCATTTTTTTACTCTCATGTTCCCATTTCTTTACATCTTACGTCTTTTTCCACCCTCTCCCCTCTACGCTCTCCCCTCCCCCTGTCATTCCCGACCTGATCGGGAATCCACGGCCAACCTGAAGCCTTTTACCATTGCGCCTTTTCTTTTTTCTACCCTCAACCCTCTACGCTCTCCCCTCCCTGATTCCTGGATTCCCAGTCAAGCTGAGAATGACAAACTTATGAGCGCTGTTAATGACAAGTATAAATGATTTGTTAATGACAAGTATAAATGATTTGTTAATGACAAGTATAAATGATTATTATATATCTATCCGGCAATTATATCTAAGTGTCCGGTAATTTATTAATTCGCTAACGGCTGATAATCTTATTATGTCGGTTAAAACAAGACTTTTTGATGATTCATATTTAGGATCCGGAAGAAATTAGCGTCTCTTCCACATAAATTGGGCCCAATTAAAATAATTAATTAAGCCCAATTTATGTTATTCATGATACTCGCTGCTTAGTTTCCCCAATACCAGCAAAAAGCAGCAAACCAACAACAAAATGAGCCTTTTGCCGTCGGATCCTGCTCGGTTTCCGGAGACGTCCAAAGTCTTTGGTTAAGTGATTTCATGATCTAAATACACCTCCTATCGCTAAAAGTACTATTAATATCGTATTTTTATACATATTTATTTAGCGATATTTTTATCGGTGATTAAATTAGGAGAGAAACAAGAACGGTTTAAGCAGAAAAGTTCCGAAGTGAATTTCTAAAGAAAGCAGGAATAAAATAACTATGGCAATTAACAATTTTGCCAGCCAGTTCAAGCTTTTATATGTCGGCGGAGCCAACAAAGTCCTGACCCGAGCGCTCAATCGGGAATTGCGGCGCTTAATTAAGTTTTGGGGCGCAAAACTGCGGGTATAAGCCAAGTCCGGCTCCGCCCAACGCAGCTCAGCTAATTTAATTAAACCTTGGGCTAGGATGCGCGGCTGGGTTAACTTTGAGCCTAATCGGTCGCATGCCCGCTCCTTTTCCCAGCTTAAGCGCTTATAAATTAGATGGACTGCCGGATTGAAATACATCAGATCACGTACCACCACAATCAACCAATGATAAAGATAATCGCGGCGGGCAATGTGGGCAACCTCATGCGCCAGCACCGCCTCCATCTCCTCCGGCTCAAGATTATTGATTAAGCTTGGCGAAAGCACGATAATCGGCCTCCATATACCAACAGTGAAAGGAGCGGCGCTGGTATTGGCCAACAACAATTTTGGTTTAGCAATCATGATTTTTCCCATCAGCTTATTCAGCGATTTATAAATGACGGAATCTTGAGGATCAATCTCTACGGCATCCGCCAGTAGCCGGTTAAAATGCCAAAGCTGATAAGCGCGCCAAATTAAGAAAGATACCGCCGATAAGAGCAAAAACAGGCTGGCGCCCAGATACCAAGTGTTTTTGGGAATAGCAAAAATAGTCCAATTAAAAGTGTCAATATTCAGCGGCGCTTTTGGTATGAACGTCGGACCGGCCAGCTGGAAAGTAACAAATAAAGCGCCATGCGGCCGGCCGACAACACCAACCGGCACGCGAGTTAACGTCGACAGCCCCTTTATTAACGGTACAACTAAAAATAAGTAACGCAGAGAGGGATTTTTAATCTTAAAGAGCCAAAGTATACTTAAAACCAGCAAATAAAAAAGGCTGACATTGCCGATAGTAATAATCAATTGACGAACTATTAGCGACAGTAACGGATTATTGGGCATCTATAAACATCCATTAATAAGATAATTCTATATTTTGATGTTAAAAAGTAGCCAAATCTTTTTTCTTAATTATTTTTTTGTTTTTCAGCCAGTAGTTTTTTTAGTCCTTTAAGCTCGTCGGGTTTAATTTCATTCCGCTCAATACAGTAGGATACCAGCATGCCGGTTGAACCGCCCAAAACTTTATCGACTACCTGATCCAGCATCTTACCCGCCATTTCTCCCTGGCTGACAGCCGCCGTATACAAGTAGGGTATCGTCCGGCGGTCTTGTTTTAAGATATCCTTCTTAGCCAAGCGATTCATCACAGTCATAATAGTTGTATACGCCAATTTATGTTTCCCGTACATCTCTTCAAAAACATCCTTGACCGTAACCTCGCCTTGACGCCAGACAATCGGCATAATCTCGATTTCCAGGCCGCCCAATGACCCTAAACCATTTCGCGGCCGTCTTCTTCTCTTTACCATCGCTCCTCCTTAATCGCCATTGATTAAATATTTTAGTAATTATAACCGAATACTATAATGCTATGTTTTAGTAGTATTGTCAATATAATAACATAAGGAGAAATTATGTACCTGACAAAATATTTAATCATCAAGAAAATAAGTTCCCGGCAAAGTTTATTAGTCAATACTTTATCGGGAGCGATGGATATTATCGAAAACCACCATCTCCCAGCCTTATCCACTCCGGATAAACTTAGCGATCCCGACTTAATCAAAAACTTGCGTAGCCGCAACTACATATATGATAGCGAGCAGCAGGAAAAAGATTTATTTAAGACCTTATATAAGCGTTACGCTGATAAGGCCGCCCCACCGATATTTGTTATCTGCCCGACCCACTCTTGTAATCTTCGTTGCCGCTACTGTTTTGAGGGTTCTCTGGGCTCTCAATCAAAGGCAAAATTAGAATTAGCCGATGTCGATGCTCTTTTCAACGCCTTTAAACATATTGACCCAAACGCCAAACAATTGCAACTTTTTGGCGGGGAACCACTCTTGCCCGCCACTTATCCCGTAGTCGAGAAAATATTGCGCAAAACTAAAAAACTTGGCTATAGCATCGCCGTTATAACCAACGGCGTCAATATCAAATATTATTTTGAACTGATTAAAAAATATCGCGATCTCTTCGACAGCTTTCAAATTACCTTGGACGGCCCGGAAAGAATCCATAATAAACGCAGATATTTCGCTTCCGGCCGGGGCACTTTTAATTTGATCTTAAACAGCATCGGCTTATTAGTTTCTGAGAAGATCAGAGTAAGCGTCAGAGTTAACGTTGACGCGGAAAATATAGACTATCTGCCCGAACTGGCTGATATCTTTGATAAGCGCGGCTGGCTGGATTCACCATACCTGCATTTCGCCCTAGCTCCGGTCAATGACCACAAGGGCGACCAAGATCATACTTTTATGCTAACTGAGGATGCTGTCGCTAAAAAGTTTTTCAAACTGAGGGAAGCGCATACTAACATGGGTCGTATTAACCACCAGCTGTTTCGCTTATTGGATCATGTAATTACAACTCTGGATCCGAAGGTGAAGCGCCCGACCTTGCCACATTTTAAGTACTGTGAATCCAATAGTATGGAATGTTATGCTTTTGGAGCAGATGGCTATATTTACGCTTGCAGTGAAACTATCGGCGATCAAAGCCAGGCCATTGGTACCTTTGCACCGGAATTTAAAATGTGGTCCGATAAACTTGCCGCTTGGAACAATCGCAGTATTATGACGTTGGAAAAATGCCGGGACTGTAATATCTCTACTTTTTGCGGCGGTGGTTGTGCTTATGCCGCCCTTATGCTAAACGGCTCGCAAGATAATCCGGTCTGCCAAGACGCCAAAAAGGTAATCGACAGTTATCTTGATACTATAAAAGATGAACTGCTTAAAGAAGTTGTACTTAAAGAAGCTGTTTAAATATCCGCTAAAAACTTTTTAAGCGCTTCCGAGGCGGTAAAAGTATTTTCGTCTTGAGGAAACTCGGCGCTTTTAACTTCTTTAACGTAATCATGCAGCGCCTTTGCGGTAAGGCCGGCCAAGTCGACGTATTTTTTAGCATGCCGCGGCGCCACATCACTCAGTAGGCCAAGTACATCAGCGGTTACTTGAATTTGGCCGTCACAATTAATACCGGCGCCAATGCCAATAGTGGGAATATCGACCATTTCACTCACTTTGGCCGCCAACTCTGCCGGTAAACATTCAAGCACGATGGAAAAAGCACCGGCATCTTCTAAAATTTTCGCGTCCTCAATAATCTTTTTCGCATCCTCAACAGCTTTACCTTGCACCTTCATGCCGCCCATTTGATGAATCGACTGCGGCGTTAAGCCTATATGGCCCATAACCGGAATGCCGGCGGCTACAACCCTCTTCACGGTTTTTCTCATACTGCTTCCGCCTTCTATTTTAACAGCTTCAACCTTACCTTCTTTTACAAACTTGCCGGCGTTTATTAAGGCTTCTTTAGAACTTACCTGATATGACATAAACGGCATGTCGCCAACGAGCATAGGATTCTTAACAGCCTTGGCTACCATCGCTGAATGGTAGATCATATCATCCAGAGTAATGTTAAGCGTGTTTTCGTCACCACGGATTGTCATAGAGAGAGAGTCGCCGACTAAAATTACCTCTACACCGGCTTCATCGGCAAAACGGCCGGAAATAAAATCCCACGCGAGATCGGAAGAGCACACGTCTGAACTCCAGTCACA
>CAJVYJ010000126.1 GCA_913009475.1 uncultured Actinomycetes bacterium
ATAATTGACCTTTTTCATTTAAATCGTCTTTATGGCCAACCGCTACTTCTTGCACAGTTATATCTACATTAGTCAAGTCATCATTACTTTGATTATTTTTAATAAATCCGATTTTATCAGGAATAAATTCTAGAAAACCATCATTGATTTTACCTTTAAATATTTTATTCTTTCCATTTTCGCTTTCCGTGACTGTTACTATTAATCCGAGCAAACAATTCAATAAAAAAGTTACTTCCCTACCCTTATCTTCATCATTACCTTCATCATTATCTTTAAATATTTCATAATACTCTTCAAGTATTTCTTTTGTTCTTTTTACAAACTCAATTTTGTATTTCTTCATTTCTGTCATTGACTTTTCCTCACTTTGAAAGCTCATTAGCGATACCTATTTTTTCACTGCATAACAGCTATTTTTAACCTTCCTATATTATAACTAACGTTTATTAAATAATACGACTGCTTGCCAAAAGTTACAAGTATAAGCGTCGGTATCGTTCTTTGATTCGGACGCCGGCTCTTTCTTCTTTTTCGGTCGTTTGCGGGCAGAAGGCTGACGCTTTTTTGTCATTCTCAGCTTGACTTCCGAATCCAGGTAAAGAGGTGCATTGGAGCCAAAGTTATAGCACTAAAAAGCACGGTTGGCCATCCGGCGTGACAGCCAAAGTATCAGTTGCAATAATTGCTTGTTTTTCGTCTAATTGAATATAAGGGAAGATATTTAGTCCTTTTTTATTAATGCTAACGCCCAAGTTCAGCGGCGTTTGCAGTGTCTCGACCAAGCGGCGGCGGGTAAATGTCCGCTGGAACTGTTTGTTATGTGCCGTCCAGCTGACTATTATTTAACCACGTGTAAACGATTCAATCCACCGCAACTGTTCTTTGGTCAACCCATCGATTTGCCTAAGAAGTTCTATGTTTAGCAAGCCATGCTGATCTCGCACGGCGATTACTCGATTAGCAGCATCAGCGTCAACTGGATATAATTCAATTAAGTCGTCCGCGGTGCAATTCTGTAAGCTTGGCGTCTCACTCGTCACTTGCCCGTCTTCAAAGTCACGGCGATACCAAGTTAGCGGCTCTTGCGAAATGTCAATAAAAACTCTCCAGCGGACTGGATCGTGCGTGATTAGTTCGCTTTTCACAAACCTGAGTCGAACTTGATAAATGATCTCACTCGTAAGCGCCCCATTCTTATAGGACTGTGAAAACCACCGATAGACCTTGCCTGGAACGAGTGCTTGAAGCTGATCTCGTGTTTCGCGCGATGTGTAAATCAAGTGTATTCGATGATCGTGTTCTCGGTAGTAGAGGCAACCGCTCTCCTCGTGTGACAACTTAATTTGATCAATCGATTCCTCGTGATGGTATGAATCAGAACTTGAGAGATCATACAGGGGTTCGAATTCTGCGTCCTGCCAACGCAATACATTCTCCGCAACAAACCCATAACAATAACTTGCGTCAGTTTTTTTCCACGGTCGCTGCAACACAGCATAGCCATAGGGCTCCTCGTTTGGTTTAGATGGCAAATGCTTTGTAATCTCTTTAAAACGCTGAAGGCGATTTGCGTCGATCTTCATTCTGAGCGCATCCAGTTCTTGAGAAAAAAGAGAAATGCAACGCTCGGTTTCCGGAGCGATGCGTGCCAGCTCCACACGGGCAGGGACTTCAGTTAACGCTAGCGATGATCGCTTCCTATATTTAAAGACTGCTTCTTCGAAGGCATTGCGGCATAAGCGGACTGCGCTTTCGAATTGGTCAGTTTCAATCGCGGCTTCTGCGGCTTCGATGTGTTGCTTAATGATTGGATCAATAATAATTGTCACCGCCGGTTGTAAAATCCTCAATAACGCCAATTGAAAATTCCCCACCTAGCAAGTAGTTAAATTGGCTAAGTAACCTTAGAATTGGCTAAAGAGATATTGCCGATTGAAAGTAGGGTTGCTGTTGGTAAGAGGAGATGAGTATTTTATGATTCGTCAGATGAGAAGGGAAGGTCTTTCAATCTCAGAGATAGCCAGAAAGACCGGACGAGATAGAAAAACAGTTAGGAAAGTAGTCGCGGGTGATAGCCGGCCTGAGTACGGACCTCGGCCCGGGAAAGTCTCAAAACTAGATCCCCATAAGCCCTATCTTGATGAGCGCATGAAACTTGGCGTATATAATGCGGTTAAGTTACTGCGCGAGCTTAAGGGTAGAGGCTACGACGGCGGCATTACCATCCTTAAAGACTTTATAAAGCCATACAGGGATAAAGAGAAGGCTGTCATCAGGTATGAAACGCCGCCGGGACAGCAGGCCCAGGTCGATTGGGGCGTTTGCGGACGCCAAGTCCTGGAAGGCGAAACCAAGACAGTCTACTGCTTTTTAATGACACTTGGCTATTCCAGATACGGTTATACCGAGTTTACTACTCGCTGTGATACCAGAGCCTTTATTCGCGCTCATATAAACGCTTTTAGCTATTTTGGCGGTATACCTAAGAGTTGTCTTTATGACAACTTAAAAAGTGTACGACTGGCCACAGATGAAAACGGAGTCGTATTTAATCCCACCTTTTTAGACTTTGCCGACACTTTCGCCTTTGCCCCCAGGCTTTGCCGTCCGTACCGTCCCCAGACTAAGGGTAAGGTAGAATCCGGTATTAAATATATAAAGAACAATTTTATTCTCGGTGAGACCTTTGCAAGTCTGGAGGAGTTAAACAAACAAGGCCGCGATTGGTTGGAAATGGTAGCCAACATCCGCATCCACGGTACCACCGGCGAAGTGCCGAAAGAAAGATTAAAGGAAGAAAACTTAAATCCGCTCCGTCCCCATTTGGTATTTGATACCGCTCTTTACGCGCCCAGAAAGATTACCAGGGATTGCCTGGTCTCATATAAGGGCTCGCGTTACAGCGTTCCGCACCGATTTGCCGGTGCGCACTGTTTAGTGCGTGATCTGGAAAACGGCTACTTTGATGTCTTGGTAGACAACGAAGTTATTATCCATCACCGACTCTCGGATAAAAAAGGTAGGACCATAATATCTAGGCGCGATTACGCGGGCATTAAAACTTCGGCCAAAAAACCACAGCCAAAACTGCCGCTGATCGTACCATCGCCAAGCGTGGATGTAGAAAAGCGATCTTTGGATGTTTACTCTAGTTTAGTTGGTGAGTTATCGTGAATCTGCAGATGGAGCGCATAAGCAGTTACGCTAAGACCCTGGGACTTAGCCGCATCCCTGAGATACTTGATTCCATAGCCGAGAAGGCGGCCGACGACGATATCTCTTATACCGACTTTTTAGAGAAGGTATTAGAAGCGGAGAGCGCCGCCGCTAAAGAAAGGTCGATGACAGCTCTTCTTAGATTCGCCCGCCTGCCCTTTATTAAAACCTTGGAGGGCTTTGATTTTAGCTTTCAGCCATCCATCGATAAAAAGAAGGTCTTAGAGCTGGCGACCCTTAGATTTATTCACCAAGGTGAAAATATTATTCTACTTGGCCCGCCCGGAGTGGGCAAAACCCACCTGGCGGTAGCGCTGGGAGTACAGACGGCCGAGGCTTGTCACCGGGTCTATTTTACTACTATTAGCGATATGATCATGCGGCTCACCAAGGCATTTAATGAGAACCGCTTGCAGGAAAGAATGCGGGTCTACATTAGCGCCAAGGTCTTAATAATCGATGAGATCGGTTACCAACCCCTAAACAGTGAAGCCGCCGCGCTTTTC
Organism: uncultured Actinomycetes bacterium; assembly: GCA_913009475.1. Classification (GTDB taxonomy): domain Bacteria; phylum Actinomycetota; class Aquicultoria; order CAJVYJ01; family CAJVYJ01; genus CAJVYJ01. Next base: position 3,726 of record CAJVYJ010000126.1, read on the forward strand.
TTTAAAGTAATCTGCAAGCGTTATGAAAAAGGCTCAATTATCTTAACCTCAAACAAAGGCTATGGTGAGTGGGGTGAGATATTCTCCGGTGACAGTGTGATTGCCTCAGCTATTCTAGATAGGCTACTCCATCATTCGACAACGATTAATATTAAGGGAGATTCATATCGCTTAAAAGAAAAAAGGAAAGCCGGGATATTGAAAAGCTTAGATGAAAGGAGGTGTTAAGCTATTGCCGGCTTCATTAAATCGCTTTAGAGAGCTTTTTATGAAACCGTTTTTTAGCCAGATCAAGTAAAATATCTTTTTTTGGCTAAAACTGGGGATTTTTCATCCGGCGATTGTGGGGAATTTTAGACCGGCGTTGACAGTACTAAGGAAAATGATACCCCAATCTTCTTCAAGCCTCTGACTTAGATTCTCAACACTATTAGAAGTTCCAAGGCAATCCTTAAGATACTCATGAATACTTTGTCTTTGTCCACTTTTGTTACCTTTAATAATAAGCCCGTTTAGAAAATCATTACCATTATATATTCCAGAACCACTAGCAGCAGCAAGCAACGCCTCTTCATCGTTATTGTGCTCTTCAGCAAAATTTCGAGCCCAGTTTGAATTTGCTAAAGTCTCATGAACGAAACAGTTTGTCGTAAATAATAACAGACCATTTTCTTTTGCCGACAGCAAGAGATCTTTAATCGTTTCATGTTTTGGACTCCAGACGGCTAACAGGGAAATCAGAAGATTAGAGTCAACTATCAGGGCTCTCCCAGAAATAAACGAGGTTACAAGTTCTTTACTATCTAAATCAAGCTTAAGAGCAGACGTACAGAAAAGACTTCGCCCAAGATGTTCTATTATTGCACGCTGTGGAGCGTTAGGACGACGTAGTAGCTCGATTACATAGTCGATGAAACGAAAGCGATGAACTGGATCGACTATACCAAGTGATCGCTGAGCAATTAGATCAAATAAGCTTGAGGAGCTAGTTTCAACGGGATTATGAATGATAGCTAGTCCAACTGCTTCTGCTGCTCGCTCGGAAAAAAGGTCAATAAGAACATTTTCCAGGATTTTGCCAACTTCTTGAACACCTCCAACTTTCATCTGCACATGTTCGGACAAATTCTGCCACAATTTTGCATATTTTCGTTTAGATATACCGACAAACTCGCTTCCTGAAGAAGTTATTGTGATCGATAAGTCGTCGCTTACTAACATACCCTCTTTATCGCATTCAGATAGGGCAGCGTCAAATAAGGCTTTGTCCGGTTTAACGCCAGCTTGTATTTTCATACTTTCATATAATTCTTTTTCGGTAAACCCGTCGGGTTGATCATCAAGAAATGCAAGAATCAAGGATTTCAAGGCAACTATAATAATAGGTGAATTAGCTTCTTTTGTAGCGTCATAAACGTATAGGGCCTGCGCGAGGAGTAGTTTTTTAGGGTCATCAACAGTACCTGTCTGCGGCGCTTCTAACCATTTTACTACACTTGAGATCATAGCTCTTAGTTCCTCATGACCGTTCTTTGAACTATATCTGATCACATCAATGTTGTATTCTGACGCAAATTTAAATGCGAGTTTTTCATCAGCATCAGCTACAGCAGCAATCACTGGGTTCTGTCGTCGAATTAAACTTGCTGCGCTTCGGGCTATCGATTGCAAGTCTGGATCTAAAAGACTGTAGCCTAGGATAAATACAGTGCTCGTGATTAAGTGCGATTCTATAAATTTCCGCAGAGGCTTGAACCTTTCTGCTTGCATGACGCGAGAGTAGTCTGTGTCGGTAAGTATAAGGTCACCGCCCCTCTGTGCCAACATAGTTGAAACACCCCTTGTCTTAAATTAGTGTAGAGGGCAAGGAGGTTTTAATGAATAATAATGAAAACAATAAAACGGCCGGGCTATTAGATTCTGTCCTTAGCGGACCGAGGGGAAACGAACTTAAATCAGACAATAGTATCGAAAGCTCAGATATACGTGATCGCCGAAATATCCCGGAGCCGGAAGTAACCGAAAAAGCCAAACATCGTCGCTTTACCACTAAGTACAAAGCCAAAATAGTAAAGGAGGCCGATGCCTGCACCGAGCTTGGTCAGATCGGAGCGCTACTTAGAAGAGAAGGGCTGTATTCATCACAGCTATCTAAATGGCGCCGGGCCTACCAAATAGGCGCACTAGCTGGCTTAAGAGACGATAAGCGGGGCCGAAGACGTACTAAAGAGCCATTAGAGATAGAAAACGAACAGTTAAAAAAGAAGAACGCACA
>CAJVYJ010000127.1 GCA_913009475.1 uncultured Actinomycetes bacterium
GTAGCCCTTGATTTTATATTTTGCAATATTTATTACTATGGACTATTGGTTCGCGTTTAATGCTTCCGCCTACTAAATTTGACAGCTCCATACCGGTTATGTTACTAAAAGGAGCAAGGAGTATTTATTGTTAACCAATCAGACCTATATATCTTGGATAACTGGAGGCGGTAATGGACGAAAACAAGAATACGGAAACTCCCGTCAAAGAACCAATGACTACAGCGCCAACTATAAACGTAACGATAGAACAGTCGCAAAAAAAGAAAAGAATTGGTAGACAGCGAAGCGTATTTGCGCCTTTACTTTTACCAATTCCCACATTAGGAATTTATACACTCGTCTGGATTTATAAGCTTTATACTGAAGCTGATTATTACTGTGAGAGAAAGGTAAACATTACTTCAGGTGGAGCTGCTGTAGGTTTTTTATTCATCCCTTTCTTTAACTTAATTTGGGCTATCATGCTTTTATTTAAAACCCCGGGGTTATTGACAAAAATGCAAATAGCCGATGATGTTCCTGAAAGTCAAATAAAACACTTCGGTCAGTATGGCTGGTTTAATCTTATTCCAATTATTGGTGGTATTCTCTGGATAGTTTTAACGCAAACGGCATTTAACCAATACTGGGATCGAGTGAGATAGTCTTAGTGTTTTTTTATTCTATAATATAACTACAGTCAATTTATTTTAAATAAGATTTTATAAGTGTTAATAAGTCAGCGTCATCTTTTATATTTGAAGAAAAATAAAGATGAATATTAATTATTTAGAGGTTGTCTTGACGAATAACGAAATTAATTCTTTTCCCGCCGAAGTGTTAGTCGAGCTTAAATATTATGTATATCGGCTAATTGATCCGCGCAATGGCGCAACATTCTATGTCGGCAAAGGTAAGGGTAACCGTGTTTTTTCTCATGTTCGTGGAGAAAGAGATGGCGACAGTTTAGATGATAAACTCAAACACATCCGGGAAATACAATTAGCGGGGCTTGAGGTTATTAATGTCATTCATCGCCATGGAATGGATGAAGATACAGCTCTGGAGGTGGAAGCGGCGCTCATCGATGCGTATCCCGGATTAAATAATCTTGTCGATGGGATTGATAATGATCGTGGGGTAATGCACATTAGAGAAATAATTGATAATTATAAAGCGGAAACGGCGGAATTCCATCATAAAGCATTGCTCATAAATGTTAATAGGAGTACAACCGATAATTCACTTTATAATGCAACGCGATTTGCTTGGAAAATTGATAAATCAAGGGCAGAGCAAGCGGATGTTATTTTAGCAGTTAGCCAAGGAATCATCAGGGGAGCATTTATTGCTGATGAATGGTTGCCGGCGACTTCCAAAAATTTCCCCGGCCGAGAAAGCGTACTGGGACGATATGGGTTTATTGGTCAAAAGGCGGGCATTAATATTGAAAAATTGTATATCGGTAAGCGAATTCCGGATAAATATCGGAAGCATGGTGCCGCCAATCCCATCAAATATACGTGGTAATGCGGATTTAACTGAGAACGAAATGGAAACTAAGTGCTTTTTTGAAAAGATAACTATCAAAAATCTCACGGCGTTATATCTCGGGAATAAAGAAGCGCTTAAGGAAATATTTGTTCTCACGCCTCTTGGTTTTGTAATTCTCTAGCATCTATGCTTTCATTTCACAGGCGGAGACAAGCTCAGCGACTACGCATTTAACGTTTCTGCTTACTAAAATTGACACTAAATAATTCTATACGTATAATATACGTATATAGTTTTAGGAGGGTTAGCGATGCGGAAGAAATTAACCATAACCGTGGATGAAGAAGTTTACGAGGGGCTGCATAAAAATATCGGTCGTCGCAAAATCAGTAAGTTTGTTGAAGAACTGGTGCGTCCGTATGTAGTTCATCCCAGCTTGGAATCGGCATACGCGCAAATGGCAAATGACGAAAGGCGTGAAGAGGAAGCAATCGAGTGGGCGGAAGGTACTTTCAAGGACATCGCACGTGAAGCGGGGTGAGGTCTGGTGGGTCAACTTCGACTCATCGGTAGGCGGAGAAATTCAAAAAAAGCGCCCTGCTGTCATAGTCAGCAATGATGCCGCCAATAAATTCCTCAATCGAGTTCAAGTTGTGTCCCTTACCAGTAATACAGAACATTTATATTCCAGCGAGGCGCTAGTTGTGTTGAGTGGTAAAGACGGCAAAGCCATGGCTGACCAGCTGGCGACTGTCAGCAAGTTACGATTGTTTAAATGTGCGGGCGTGCTTTCCCAAGAAGATATGAGTAAGGTTAACGAAGCTATTAAAATTCAATTGGATATTTATTAGATCAAGGCTAACAGTAGAATCCCGCGAACGGTAAAGCGTGTTTTTGCTCCTGTTGCGTTGACCGTAAACCAACATAACGGTATGTTTATTGATAGAACATAAAAGATAGATAAAAAAGAATGTTATGCAGGACAATGTGTCTAAAGAGGTATGCGTTGGTAGAAATAAAATTTTCGCGTCACGCAAGAAGAAGAGCAAAGCTGCATAAAATTCCCGAGTCTGCAATTATAACAATTTTGGAGAGCAAAACATTGATCCGGGGTAAACATAAAATTATAGAAAATGTTGAATGATTCAAGTATCCATTGAAAATCATAGTTGCGATGGAAGATGATATAATAACAATAATAACGAACTATCCTTTAAAAAAAAGGAGAAAATAATGAAAGTATATTACGATGATGAAGTAGACGCTTTATATTTAAAATTGGGAGATGGGTCTCCGGACGGCGCTATAGAAATTTCTGAAGGTATTAATTTAGATACAACTTCTGAGGATAAGATAGTGGGTATAGAAATTCTAAATGCCTCAAAAAAGATGGATTTAAAAACCATACTAACTTATAAGCTTGAGATTAAAAAAGATTTGATAACTCAAAAGTCCGCTTAACGAATCATTATATCGGATAATAAAACGTGTCACTAAGATATATGAAGATATTAACGACGATATCTCTTAAACCCAGCTAATATGAATTAATTAATATCACCAAATTTGACAAAGTCTTAAACTTGACTTATAGTCTAGACAGACTAGTTAGTATTGGAGGTCTGTTATGAGTCGCAAATGGCAGCTGCAAGAAGCAAAAAGTAAATTCAGTAGTTTGGTTAAGCAAGCTCAACGTCAAGGTCCACAAGTAGTCACGAAACATGGCAAAGAGGCTGTCGTTGTTGTGTCGGTGGATGATTACAAAAAAATTATCAAACCAAAGACTAACTTAGTCGAGTTTTTCCAAGCATCTCCGCTTAAAGGTATTGAGCTTGATGTCTCAAGGAGAAAAGATCTTCCAAGAGATATAGCGATATGAAATATCTTATTGATACCTGCGTGCTGTCAGAGCTTAAAAAAGCTAAACCTGATAAAAAAGTAATCTCGTGGATAACCCAAAATGATGAAGAAAATTATTATTTGTCCTCATTAACCTTTGGAGAGCTGCATAAAGGAATTTGTAAATTACCAAAGTCAAAAAGAAAAGATATTCTTCATTACTGGGTTGAGCATGACCTAAGCGACCGATTTAGAAATAGAATAATAGATATAAATTTAAAAGTGGCCAAAATTTGGGGCGAAATACAGGGAAAGTCAGAATTGCTAGGTCGTCCGATGCCGGCCATAGACAGCCTTATCGCGGCAACCGGGCTGGCGTATGATTTAATAGTGGTAACTAGAAATACTGTAGATATGCAATCGAGCGGCGCTTCACTTATAAATCCTTGGGAATAAGAACAGGCTCATCAGATATCTAGGAGCGACTCCTGGCGTCGCTGATAATTTGCTCCAAAAAATCCAAGTGAGCCAAGAAAGCTTTTCGTCCTGCTTTTGTTAACTTATAAGATGTTCGCGGTTTTTTGTCGACAAAGGTTTTATTGATATCGATATAACCCTTTTTTTCCAAGACACTCAGATGAGTACTTAAATTACCGTCGCTTAATCGTAATGTTCGGCGCAAGAAGTTAAAATTGACTTCCTCACCCGGTTTTAAGGTTGCCAGGGAAGTCATGATTTTTAAGCGATTACCCTCATGTATTATCCTGGTCGGCAGGGTTATAGCTCCGGTCAGCTGATGCGCTTGTTTGAAAAAGAGGGGCAATCGATTTTAGAAAAAAGGGATATATTCAGCGTCATCAATCAGGTGTGTGGTCTATAGGCCGGCAAGCGGATATAAATGGCAGAATAGAAGGCCGTAGTTTGACCCCTTTATTTTTTTCTGCTATGATGACCCCCAGGGGGTAGGGGTCTACTAATAAGGAGGTTATTGAATGCCCATTGCTACAGACAAAAGAACGGAAGCGGTAAAGAGGCTGCGTACGCTGGAGGGACAGGTGCGGGGCCTGCAGAAAATGATTGAATCGGAAAGATATTGCATTGATGTTTTAGTGCAAATAGCCGCCGCCCATGAGGCGCTTAGAGGTGTCGGCAAAATTATCATGCGTAACTATCTGGAAAACTGCGCCACGAAATCCATTCGCTCCCAAGATGAAGATCAGCGTCAAGCGACCTACGATGAATTGATGGATGTTATCTATAAATTCGCCAGGTAAGAAAGTTATGAAATAGGAAGTGAGTTAATATGACACGTCAACAAATTACTATTATTGGCATTGCGGTTATCGCTATAGCGGTAGTATTAGTCGGTATAATTGGGCTGGGGCCGACATTTAGTACATCTAAAACAACCAAATCCCCGAGTTCGCGGGGAGAAGGAGCGGGTGATTCCGTTGTCGGTAAGGCCGCTCCCGGTGAAAAAATAATAGTTCTTTCTAAATTGGGCATGGTCTGAATATCCTGCCGCGCTGCAGTTGGCAGCGGGTTGAAAAAGGTAGATGGTGTGATTAGATACTATGTCGATCTCGAAAAAGACCAGGCTACCGTCAAATATGATACTAAGCACACTAATCCAGAAATTATTAAACAAGCAATTATTAACAGCGGATATAAAGTCGGCGGCATTAAGGAGCTTGAAAATTAATGGATTTCATCTCCATACAACCCTATGTGGTTAAAGGGCTGGCCGCGCTTGACGGTTTATCGGCTATTACCTATATTCTGGTTTTCTTAGGCGGTATCGCCAGCGGTCTCAGCCCTTGTTATACGCCGATACTGATAATGTTCGGCAGCTATGTGGGCGGTTCTCGCGGTAGCCGCAAGCAGGCCTTCTTCTCATTAGTCATACCTTTTATCGTCGGCACCATTATTACGATGGCGATTGTCGGTGTGATTTCCGGCTTTATCGGCTCCGGGATAATGACTATCTTTACCGGTCTTTCGCTTGACCGTTATATTCCGGGATTGCTGGGTTTGGCGATGGGACTACAACTGCTGGGTATCTGGCGGCTTAACATTCCGGTTTTTCGGGGATTTAAATTGCCCGAGGCTAAAGGAGCCGGCCAAGCTCTGGCTATCGGGCTCCCTTTTGGTCTGGTGATTACCCCCTGTACGGTGCCGATATTTTTAGTAGTCTTGGGGCTGGTGGTCGGCAAAGCCAGTGTTGTTTATGGGTTAACGTTGATGGTTGCCTACGCGTTGGGGCGGGCCGTACCTCTGTTGGTCGTCGGTATTTCCGCCGGCTTTCTCTCCTTTTTTAAAAAAGGTGGTTGGGGCAAATATCTGGAAAAGATAAGTGGAGTAGTAGTCATTGGCGCCAGCTTATATATTTTGTTCTTCACCTAAAGGGTAAGGATTTTGGATTGTAAATGAAGGGGTAAGGTGGAGAGGTGGAGCTTGTTTTACTTAAGAAAGGTTTATTTTTTCTCTCGAAATGACGCTGTCATTTTCCCCAGCGTGGAAAATGCAGCTCGGCTCTCGGCAGCGCTCCTCGCTTGGTAGCCTGGCTCCCGGCGAGACCATGCTCGCTTTAGCCTGCGAGACGCATTTCTCGTAGAATAAATAAACCTTTCTTAATAGCGTAAAACGTGTAGGCTTGACCTGTCTGCGTGCGGAGGATACGCACAG
>CAJVYJ010000128.1 GCA_913009475.1 uncultured Actinomycetes bacterium
TCTTATACATACTGCTGTATAATGATGTGTGCAGTGTTTTTAGGTTTTTTTTTATTTTTTTTTATTTTATTTTTTTGTTTTTTTTTTTCAAGCAGAAGACGGCATACGAGATATATCAGTGTGACTGGAGTTCAGACGTGTGCTCTTCCGATCTGTCAAGTAGGGCTTCGGTAAAACCTTGGATGGATGTGAGCGGCGTTTTTAACTCGTGTGATACATTCATTATAAAGTTCTGCCTTAGTTTTACGGAGTTGCCGACCTCCGCGGCCATATAATTAAATGAGTCGGCTAGTTTGCCAAGCTCGTCATCGGAATCCACGGTTACTTTCTGTTTAAAATTACCCTTTGCTATCTCGTCAGCTGAATTAGTTATGTCTTTTATCGGTTGCGCTAGACGCCGCGCCAGGTATGCCGCCAGTATTAGGGCTATAAGCAAGGTTATAAGTCCAGCCAGAAATATCTGCTCGGTAACCGGCAACCAAGTCAGTCGATAGTATTTCAGCGGCTTAGCCAGGATGACAGCTCCTCTTAGACGGCCTTGAGACAGCAACGGCTGGACTATGAGGATAGCGGGAGTCTTGCTGTTGGGAATATCAGCACTAATAATTTGCTTGCGCCCGGCTGCAAGCGTTCGCCAGTTAATCGAGCGGTCAATCCTTAAATTACGATTATTATCACGAGCATCTCTTCCTCTATTACGCCGGCGATTAAGGGGCAAAAGATTATTTGGACGCTTGATGTATATAATCTTGGTCCGCAAGACTTTTTCCATTAGGCGTAATAAGTTAGGCTTAAGCGTATTGCCATTTCGGTATTGAGTCACTACTATATTGGCTTGGCGATTAAGCTCGCTGATAGCGTCGCGACGCATCAACAAGCGAATGAAGGTAGTAGCGGTAACGGCGCTCAGTATTAGAGTCGCTATAATCACTAAGGTAAAATAGAATGTCAGACGACCGCGAATGCTCTTAAACTTTATCATCTATTTTATAACCAACTCCCCAAACCGTAACTATTGGACAAGTGTCGCCCAGCTTTGAGCGTACCTGGTTAATATGGACATCTACAGTACGGGTATCGCCGATGTAGTCATAACCCCAGACAGCTGCCAGCAGTTTATCGCGCGTTAGGACCAAACTTTTATTTTTCGCTAAATAATAGAGGAGGTCGAACTCCTTAGCTGTCAGCGAGATATCTCTTTTTTCGAATTTTACGAGCCGTCGGTCCGCGTCTATCGTTAAAGGGCCTATTTTAACAGATCGCTCCGGTATAGTCGGACGATTCAAGCGCCTGAGTATAGCTTTTATCCTAGCTGTTAATTCGCGTGGGCTGAAAGGTTTGGTTAAATAATCATCCGCGCCGATTTCTAAACCGACGACTTTATCGATTTCAGTGTCTTTGGCCGTCAACATTATGAGCGGCAAATCGCTCTTCTTTCTGATTTGTTTGCAAACCTCAAAACCATCAATATCAGGGAGCATTAAATCAAGAATTATCAATTCATAATGTTTTTTTACCGACATCGTCAGGCCGTCCTGGCCGTTCGCGGCCCAATCCACGATAAAGCCTTCTTTTTTTAAATAGAGTTTGACGAGGTTGGCGATATTTTCCTCATCTTCGATTATTAAAATGTGTTGGTCGCTCATCAATCCTCCAGTATTATTTATTATAATAACAAAAGGCGACCCCTAGAAGCGTGGCCACCTTTTATTATATATCTTGTTTAAATACCGAGCGAGTTACCTTCCGTTGGAGGCAGAGCGTCACTTTGACTCTTTGGTGGACGGTCGTTCGGTTTTTGTCCGCGTCTGGATTTAACAAACAAGGTTCTATAATGGCCGCTACTTTTACGGCGAATTGCGCCTATGGGATCGCCCTCCTGGAGCTGGTCCAAGGGTTTGCCGGCGAACTTGGTATCTTTATCGATACCTAATCTAACTACATAGCCGTCCATCTCTTTTATTGTCAATAACTTATCAGTGATGGAGGTAATTTTACCGCGGTCGATTCTTAAGCGTTGGGTTTTACCATCACGTCCCTTAATAAAGATAGTGCCTCGCATAGTTCTACGCATTAAGCGATTAATTTTTCCACCACGGCGATGGCGCGGTCTTTGGCGTTGACTGCCTTGTTCTTGGCCTGGCCGCGTTTGTTGATTTGCCGCGTTAAAAAAACTTTGCGAGTAAGCGACTCCCGCCAATGATAGTAATATAGACATGGCAGTGATGACTATTAAACTCTTTTTAAACATATTTCTCACCTCCCTTAAGCTATATTTGATCTATTGTTATCTTCGCCCAAGTCTATTAAGAGATTATTAGGAAAATGTAAAATATTTTTAAAGAATAAATATGTTATTATCGGCTCATGCAGATTGATATAAATACGCTCAGCGAAGTTCGCGCTGACGAAATCAGTGAAATAGCCACAATCGAGGCTGATAATTTTGGCAGCGGTGCCTTAAATCAGTGGCATTTGCCGGTGGCTATTCGTTATGGAAAAGTATTTGTAATAAGAAGAAACGGCGTAATCGCGGGCGCATCCGAGTTGATGGTTAATTGGCAAGAACCGGAGAGCGTCTTTATCATCGGTTTCTCGATAGCCGAACTATATCAAGGTCAAGGATTGGGAAAGAAGCTTTTAACGGCAATTATCAATTATCTTAGAGATGACGGCCGCCGTTTTCTGCTCTTGACGGTAGCCGCGGACAATAAACGCGCCTTAAAGCTGTATGATAACTTTGGGTTTAAAGAGTCGAAAATATTAAGAAATGAATATGGACAGGGTGTTAATCGTTTGCTGTTGCGTCTGGATATCAATGGTGCTGACTATGAGTAAAAGCAGCGATTTTCATTCAGGCTTTGTGGTTCTTATTGGCCGGCCTAATGTCGGCAAATCAACATTGTTGAATAAGGCCGCGGGTCGAAAAGTGGCTATAGTCTCCAACAAACCACAGACTACCAGAAACCAGATTCGGGCCGTAATAAATGATGATGACACCCAATTAATATTGATTGATACGCCTGGATTTCATAGACCAAAAGACGGGTTGAGTATGAGGCTGAACCAAACGGTTAGAAGTTCGCTGGGCCAAGCGGATGCGGTACTTTTTATGCTCGATGTCGCCGCGGGTATCGGTGATGGTGATGTCTACATTGCCAACGAGTTAAAAAAAACAAAGACGCCGGTCTTCGCGGCCTTAAACAAGATCGACCTTCTAAAAAAAGATGAAATAAACGCGGAAAAAGATAAATTCGAGAGGTTGTGTAACTTTAAAAGCGTCACATCTATTTCCGGCTTGACTGGTTCAGGCGTTAACGAGTTACTGAAAAAATTAACAAACATATTACCGCCGGGGCCTAAATATTATCCTGACGATATGCTGCACGACCAGCCGGAAAAATTAATCATAGCTGAATTTATCAGGGAAAAGATATTGGAGCGCACGCATGAGGAGATACCGTATAGTGTCGCTGTAGTGATTGAAGAGGTAAAGAAGGTAAAAGATATTTTGCATATTTACGGTTGGATATATGTTGAGCGCGATTCGCAAAAAGGGATTATTATCGGTAAAAACGGCGGCATGCTTAAAGAGATAGGTATTAAGGCTCGCGCTGAGCTTGAGAACTTGCTGGGTGAAAATATATACCTAAGCTTAAGGGTTAAGGTTAAGAAACATTGGCGCCGCGATGGACGGCTCCTTAATGAGCTTGGCTATTAGGGTTAAAAAATTTAGGATGAGGGAATAAATAAATAGAGGTTCTGGAAGTCGAGAAAGCTACTCATCGAGAGAATCTCGTTGGTATTAAGACTTCTATCCTACTTTCAGAACCTCTTTTTTTTAATGGTTTCTATTGTTCTCGCCGCGCAATCTCTCCTTGTGCATATTGGAAAAATAGTAAAGCAACGAAAGCAACAACGTTTCCTTATTCAAAGTCATTATTGACCGTTTAAGTTAAGTCATATATCGTTAATTTATAAAAATCATATTTACGCCTTGAATAGGCGGCAGGGAAGGTTGTGAGAATCAGCCGCGGTCCCGCCACTGTAACCGGGGAATCGTACCTCAGAAAGACCACTGTCATTTTGATGGGAAGGTGAGGTCGATATTGATCCAGAGCCAGGAAACCTGCGTTTACGGCAACTCTTCGGGTTAAAAGAGATTCGCTCATTGGAGTTCTCAACCTTGAAGGTTGGGGACTTTTGTTGTTTTCCGCAATTGTCTCTTTTTGTCATTCTCAGCTCTCCAACGTTTGTCATTCTCAGCTTGACTGGGAATCCAGGTAAAGAGGTGTATTGGGAATAAGAGCATGTAAAGTATTGAAAGGCGCGTATGGTGGTCGGCAGTGACTATTCACCCCCACCCCGGCCCTCCCCCGTCGAGGGGGAGGGCCGGAATAAGTGGGCCGCTGGATTCCCGATCAGGGTCGGGAATGACAGTGGGAGGGGAGAGCGTTGAGGGCTGAGGGTAGATGTTAAATGCGAGTCTAAAGTCTAAAGTCTAAAGTCGAAGGCAAGTAAGGTTAGTCGGGAATGACGGTGAATGGGTAGCACACCAGTTCATCCGGTGCTGTATGTTTGAGGATAGGAATAAAAATGAAGGCCAAAACAATAATGGTTCAGGGCACGGCATCTAACGTCGGTAAAAGTATAATTACTACGGCTATCTGCCGCATACTCAGTAATAAAGGATACATGGTAGCGCCGTTTAAGGCGCAAAACATGTCTCATAACTCTTACATTACAGCTGACGGTGAGGAAGTCAGCCGGGCCCAAGCCGTTCAAGCTGAAGCCGCCAGGGTACCGCTGATTAAAGAGATGAATCCCATACTGCTTAAACCGCATTCCGATCAAACCTCTCAAGTTATCGTTGACGGCCGAGTCATGGGTAATTTTTTGGGTAGTGATTACTATGCCAAAAGAGAATATCTACTCGGTAGAGTAAAGGCCGCGTTAACTAAGCTGATGAGTGAGTATGAGTATGTCGTTATCGAAGGCGCCGGCAGTCCGGCGGAGATAAATTTACAGTCGCGGGATATTGTCAATATGAAAACGGCGGCTATCGCCAAGGCGCCGGTTATTCTGGTAGCTGATATTGACATGGGCGGCATGTTCGCTGCCGTTGTGGGAACGATGGAACTATTAAAGCCTGAAGATAGGCGTCGCGTCCGAGGTATTATCATCAATAAATTCAGAGGGCAGCGAAGTTTATTGGAGCCGGGAATCAAACTATTAGAGAACAAGGTCGATAGAGTGGTGTTGGGTGTAATTCCTTATATATCAGACATTGCTATCAATGATGAGGATTCAGTGGTTCTTGATGGTCGCAATTATAGCCATAAAGCTGAGGCTGAGCTTAATATAGGGGTTCTTAAATTACCTCATATCTCTAATTTCACCGATTTTGACGCGCTAGGTAGAGAAAAAGATACTAATATTATATACGCCGCTAAGGTAAGGGATTTGGAGGGCGTTGACGCACTTATTATTCCCGGTTCTAAGGCAACCGCTTTAGATATGGTATTTCTTAATAAAACAGGGCTGGATGTCAAGGTAAAAGAGATGGCGGCGGCATCAGTACCCATAGTCGGGGTATGCGGAGGCTATCAAATGCTGGGCGTCAGCTTAAGGGATAGATATGGGATGGAAGGCGGTTTAGATTATGTTGCCGGTCTTAGCATATTGCCGGTGAAAACCGATATCCTCAGAAAAAAAATTATGCGTCGCAGCCAGGCGATTATACAGGGTTTCGGCCCTTTTTTAGCCGATATAGACAAGCTAAAGATTACCGGATATGAAGTGCATATGGGCCAAACAGTCAGGCTGGACGGGTAGATCGGAAGAGCACACGTCTGAACTCCAGTCACACTGATATATCTCGTATGCCGTCTTCTGCTTGAAAAAAAAAAACATAACACC
>CAJVYJ010000129.1 GCA_913009475.1 uncultured Actinomycetes bacterium
TCCAGGACGCTGAGGCCAGAAAGAATATGTCCATGGCCGCTCGACGGCTGGCGTCCACGCTGACTTGGGACAAAGTGCTTGAGCCATTGGTGAGCTGGGCCAAAGCTCCGTCTATTGCCAAGGACCGCCAAGATGAAAACGCTCGCCGTTCCGTCTTACAAGTCGTCGATACCCTTGATGCCCACACGCGCATAGTTATGGGAGAGAAAAATCCCGGGAAAGCGGATAAAATTAAAAATATATATAATAGCGAAGGTCCGATAGCTGTGGTGAAGAGAGCGCTTGGTTCCGGTTGGCGTAAATTAAAAGGTGGTTAAGGTGCGGATATTACAGTTTGTCCAAGGCTATTACCCGGCTATCGGCGGCACGGAGTTTCTAATTAAAAATGTCTCTGAAAAATTAGTAGCCAACTATGGCGACGATGTGAATATAATTACAACCAACGCCTATAATTGTGAGGCGTTTAATACATTTGGCCAGAAGACTATGGCAACCGGGGATGAAGTCATCAACGGTGTTAATATCAAGCGATTGCCGGTCTTTAATAGATTAGCGCCGGTGTTGAATGTAACGCAGAAGTTTCTTTATCGGCTTAAGTTGCCGGGCAACCATTGGGCGCGCGACCTATATAGCGGGCCTTTATTACCAAAGGTGCTGCCTCTGATATCGCAGGCGCAAGCGGATGTGGTCTGCGCTTCCTCTTTTCCGCTGATGCAGATGCACTACGCGGCCGCCATTAAAAGGTTTAAGAAAATCCCGCTGGTTTTACAAGGGGGCTTGCATCCGCATGATCTGTGGGGGTTTAATCGTAAGACAATTTATAAACTTATCCGTTATGCCGACGCCTATATAGCTTATACGAAATATGAAAAAGAATTTTTAATAAACAAGGGCATGGACGCGGAGAAGATCAAAGTTGTAGGTTTGGGGACCGACCCGGAGCTTTTTGCCGGAGCCGACGGCCGGGCCATAAAAGAAAAGTACAATCTTAACGGGGCACCCGTGATTACCTTTATCGGCCAGCAAGGCGGCCACAAAGGTATTGATTCTCTAATCAGCGCCATGGCGTTGGTTTGGAGAAAGTTCCCGGCGGCTCGGTTAATAATAGCCGGAGCGCCGACTAATTACTCACCTCACATAGTAAATATGATTAACGCGCTTGATGAATCGGTGCGCGGACAGGTAATTGTTATCGACAATTTCTCTGAACAAGAGAAAGCGGAGATTTTGGCGGCGGCCGACGTATTTGCCTCACCCTCCGGTTTTGAGTCTTTTGGCATTACATATCTTGAAGCCTGGGCTGCTAAAAAACCGGTGATAGGTTGCCGGAGCGGCGCCGTTTCTACTGTCATCAATGAACATAAAGATGGTTTATTGGTAGGCTATGGAGACTATGGCGAACTGGCCGGCGCTATATTGGAGCTACTATTCGACCCGGAATTGTGCAAACGCTTAGGGGAGAACGGCTACAATAATTTAATCGCCAACTATACCTGGAATATCGTTGCCGAAAGATTTCGCCGCGTTTATCTGGATGCAATGGGGCAAAAGGGGTCAGGTCTTCAATCTTGACATTAGCTTAATAAAAATCTCTAATGTCAAGATTGAAGACCTGACCCCTTTAGGGAGCAAAAAAGTGGTATCGATAATTATAGTAAATTACAATGGTTTACAAGTACTCCCCGACTGTTTAAATTCTATCTATAAACAAACATATCAAGATTACGAGGTAATTCTGGTTGATAATGCCTCTAATGACAGCTCGATTAGTTGGGTACGCCAAAATTTTCCGGCGGTAAAATTAATCCTCAATCAAGCCAATCTGGGTTTTGCTAAAGCATGTAACCAGGGACTGTCGTTAGCTGCCGGTAAATATTTGGCTTTTTTGAATTATGATACGATTGTGGATAAAGATTGGCTGACGCCGCTGATAAAAACAGCTGAGGAAAGTGCGGACATCGGCGCTTGCATGCCAAAGTTATTACTGCTTGGCCAAGAGCGGCCGTTGATAAATTCTTCCGGTGGAGTTATCCATTTTTTGGGGGTTAGTTGGGCCGGGAATTATGACCAGCCGGATAATGGCAGATTTGAGCAAAAAAAGGAGATAGCTTTCGCATCCGGCGCGGCTATGTTGGTGAAAAAAGAGGTAATTACTAAAATCGGCGGCTTTGATGAGGATTTCTATATGTATTGTGAGGACACGGATTTAAGTTGGCGGATGCGTTTAGCCGGCTATCGGGTGATCTTTGTGCCGCGGTCGGTGGTATGGCATAAGTATAATTTTTCCAAAGGGAAACAAAAATTATATCTTATCGAGCGTAATCGCTTATCGATGTTTCTGACTAACTATAAGTGGAAGACAATCGCGTTATTGGCGTTTCCGGCTCTAATCTTTGAATTTTCTATGATGGTTTATGCTCTATCCGGCGGTTGGTTT
Source organism: uncultured Actinomycetes bacterium (assembly GCA_913009475.1). Taxonomy (GTDB): domain Bacteria; phylum Actinomycetota; class Aquicultoria; order CAJVYJ01; family CAJVYJ01; genus CAJVYJ01. Next base: position 2,438 of record CAJVYJ010000129.1, read on the forward strand.
AGGTTAAAAATAAAGGGTTATGGCGATATCATAAGAGACAGGAAAAAGTTAAAAGCAAAAAGAGCGGCTGTCGGGCGTTTAAGAAAAATAAGCGACCAAAAAGTAGCGGATATTTTTGTTGATGAAATTGATTTTTCCGCCGTCAACAGTATTTTTATCAGAATAATAAATATTTTTCTAAAATTTTATTGGCGTTTTGTATATCGATTTATCAAATAAAAAGGGGTCAGATCTTCAATCTTGACAATTCGCTGAATAAAAAACTCTAATATCAAAATTGAAGATCTGACCCCTTTACTTCAGTTCGACTGTCAGTAGATAGTTAGGTTTATTATCAGCAAACAATCCGGCCTCATTGATTATGTTATCCGAAAATATCATATCAATAGTTTGGTGTAGTTCTTTCCTTGATATCAGGCTGACTTTTTTATCGCCGCTGATAAAGCGGTCGCTAAGATAACTGAGCCTGGAGATAAAATAGCCTGGCTCTATCTCCTTGATTAATAGCCGGGCTTTGGAAATTGCCATTAATTCATGGATATCCTGAAAAAATTTCTTACGTCCTTCTTTGGGAATATGATGGATAACATCGCTTACTATTATACAACTCGGAGGTCTGTGATTTAGTAGCCTGAATTGGTTTATATCCGTATTAGGCAGCAAGACGAGCCTATCTTTATAATCAGTAGAGACGGCGTTACCGATAGCGCTTTTTAAATCGATCATGGTTACGCTGATATCGCGGCGAAGCGGCAGCAGATAGTTTAATGGTTCACCATCGCCACCACCGATATCAAGAATATGAGCGTTCCGGGGAATAATTTCACTCATACAGATGGCTGTCTTATTTAAGTCTATAAAAATCGAACGATAACCGCGTCCGACTTTAGAAAAGAGCTTTTTGCCTAAAATCCGGCGGGTTGCTGAGCCAATTGACAAAGTAATCCTCGTATTTCTTAATGTTTTTCCTTCTCGGTAATACTTTAACTGTAATGTAAAAAGGGGTCAAATCTTCAATCTTGACATTAGCAACTTCTTATCACGCTAATGTCAAGATTGAAGATCTGACCCCATTTGCGAAAATGCAAGACCTGACCCCCTCTAGTAGTTTCATAAATTAGTTTTTTAGGTTATATTGGAATCTAGCCTGTTGTTTAGATAAAGCAGCTGTAATTTACTTGTTTTTTAACTGATGAAAAATGAAAATGCGAGCGCTTATGAGTTCGGTAAATGAAGAGAGATTAAAACAATATTCATTACTTGTAATCGTACCGTCTTATAATGAAGCTAAGAACCTGCCTAATACAGTCGCGGACTTGAAAAAGTTCGTGCCTTGGGCGGAAATATTAGTAGTGGACGATGGTTCGACGGACAACACGGCGCAAACGGCGACCCTGCTTGGTTGTCGGCTGTTAAAAATGCCTTTTAATATTGGCATAGGCGGTGCGGTTCAAGCCGGTTATCAATACGCATTAGCCGGTGATTATGATTTCGCGGCCCAATTCGACGGTGACGGCCAGCATGACGCCCAGTCTTTGCCGGGTTTGTTGGCGGCGGCCATAGATAATCAAACCGACTTAGTAATCGGCTCCAGGTATTTAGAGAATAATGGCTATAAAACACCTATCACCAGGCGCCTCGGTATGCGTGTATTTTCCCGCTTGGTCTCACTGATTGTAAAACAAAAAATATCTGATTCCACGTCGGGGTTCAGAATTCTTAGCCGCCGGGCTATCGTCTTTTGCGCCGGTACTTATCCCTCGGACTATCCAGAGGTGGAAATCTTGCCGCTACTACATTTTGCCGGCTTAAAGATTATGGAAGCGCCCGCAAAAATGAAAGCGCGGTCTAACGGCAAATCCTCTATTACTTGGACAAAAGCTATTTATTATATGGTCAAGGTAGTTTTAGCTATTACTATTACTGTTCTTAGAGAAATGCCTGTCAGGAAAAGAGAGGTAGTGTAATGTTTCTTAGAACCAGCCTATTTTCATTTGCTTTTTCCATCCTGCTGTTTATTTTCATCATTGAATTAATCAGACGGCGCAAGTTACAAGAGCGATATTCTCTGCTGTGGCTGGGCGTAGCTGTGGCAATGATGATTGTTTCGCTGTCGCGCCGGTTGTTGGAGATACTGGCCAAGGCAGTCGGCATTTACTATCCCCCGGCGGCTCTATTATTAGTGGGACTATTATTTGTAATAGCCCTCTTATTGCATTATGCGACGGTAATCTCTAAACTCTCAGATGAAAACAAAACTTTAGCTCAGAAACTTGCTATTTTAGAGAATAAATTAGATGAAAGGAGTTAAAAGCAATTGAAATCAATACCGTTAATTTTAGTAAGCATCAGCTTGGCGATTATGGGTCAGATATTCCTTAAGATGGGTATGAATCATATTGGCAAAGTGGATTTCTCTCAATTTACATCATCACTCTCAAAGATGGCGACCTCTCCAGTTATTATTGTCGGACTGTCTTTCTACGCGATCTCCGCCGTTTTGTGGATGGTGGTCTTATCACAAGTAAATTTAAGTTATGCTTACCCTTTTTTAGGCTTAACTTATGTGGCGATACTATTTTTGACCAAATACATATTCAATGAATATATTCCGCCTTGGCGTTGGGTTGGCACTGCTGTAATATTTCTTGGAGTATTAATAAGCGCTAAGCAATAATAGTAGCGGAGGCGGCTTGACGCTGTTACAAAGTGGTGCCGGAAGATTGCGAAAAAATAATTTAAAATATAGCCATAATGCAAAATATTTCTGGTTCAACTCAGGTGATAAAAACGAGTCCTACTTTTTACGTCGGGATGGTTACCGAATCCGCACCGATGAGGTAGTCGGACTGGTCTGGCGGCAAGCTGACGGTAAAGAATTCTCCGAGATTTATAAAGCGGTAAATAGAGAAATGTTGGTCTCAAAATATTTTTTACAAACCGCTCTTGATTTAATGGTTAAGGCTGATCTACTACATCACAAAGATGATGTTGATGCCGGCGCAAAAGCTTCCGGAGCAAAAAAATTAGATGAATCACCAAACCAAAAAGATAACCCTCTAATATCGATTATTATAGTAAATTTTAACGGCCGGCAGCATCTAAAAGACCTTTTAGATTCAATCGACGAGCAGACTTACCAAAATATTGAAATAATTATGGTCGACAATGCCTCTAAAGACAGCTCGGTATCATTTGTCCGCCAACATTGGCCTCAAGTAATACTCTCTGTGCAAAGCCATAATCTTGATTTTGCCGGGGGTAACAATGCCGGCTTAAGATTAGCTAAGGGCGAATATTTTTTCTTAGTCAACAACGATACTAAGCTTGAGCCCGATTGCCTGGCCAGTCTGTTTAATACCGCCCAGTCGCATCCGGAGGCGGCAGCGACTGTCCCTAAGCTTAAGTTCTTCTCTCAGCCTAATTTTATTAACGCCATCGGTAATTCCC
>CAJVYJ010000130.1 GCA_913009475.1 uncultured Actinomycetes bacterium
AAAAGCATATCAACGCCCGCCGCTTCCGCCTTTGCCAAGTCAGAGGCGAGATTACGGGGATATTCATTAAAATCCTCTCCGGGAGAAAATTGAGTGGGGTTAACGAATAAAGTGACAACCACTAAATCGCATTCCCGACGAGCACGCTTCATTAAAGATAAGTGGCCGCCGTGGAAAGCGCCCATCGTCGGTACCAGCCCAATAATTTTTTTATCTTGCCGATGCGGCTCTAATGCTTCCCTAAGTTTGGTAATATTATCTATTACTATCATTGCTAATCCTAATTGATACTCTAGAATCGTGGCAGAAAACCCAATCTGCAACGCTCCACCCCACAAAGTAAAGCAATACTTTGCGGGGGCCCCGGTTATTCTCGGTCTCGTCTCGCCTATGTTTGCCGCCGTGGCGGCACCATTGCCCCCCTCCCCCTTGACGGGGGAGGGTTAGGGTGGGGGTGTAGTTGTAAATGACGCTCCCTCACCTCGACTTTCGTCTGCCTTGCATCTCACGCTCTCGGCCACGTTCTCATTATTGACCGGCCGACGGTACTTTTTTTCGGCCGGACCCCTAGAAGCACGGCCGCCTAAGTATTAATCACAAAGAGTTTACTCTAGCGACAATTGATACCTTTATAAGTTTGACGCTCTTTTAAGATCGTTTATTGGTTCGGGCCGATTTTGACTGACACTTTCCACAAAATCCAGGATTCGTTTAGCTGAAGCCGCGTTTTCCTTTATGGCCTCAGTCAGAGAACTAATAGCAACACTGGTCTTTTTGGCTAGCACCTCACCTTGTTCAGCCATGTCGGCGCCGCCCTCTATCTCTTTAACCATCTTATTAACAGATCGTTCTATTGTTTTTAAGATATCTTCAATACGTGCGGTAGCCTGCTTCGATTGCTCGGCCAACTTGCCGACTTCATCAGCAACCACGCTAAAGCCCTTCCCTGCCGCACCGGCCTTCGAGGCCTCGATCGAAGCGTTTATTGCCAAAATATTCGATTGCTCCGTGATACTGTTCGACGAGACTATGATCTCGCTTATCTTTTTTACCTGACTTGACAACCCATTGGCGTTCTTGGCTATACTTAACGTTTTCTCTCTTATCTCCAACATGCTGGCAGCCGCGGCACGTATAACTTCAACTCCGGAGCCGGCGACTTTTTCAGATCTTTCCACTGAATTAACCACCATCAGCGCTTGATCTTTGGACCGTTTCACCATAGCGGTATATTTGGCTATCATATCTTCCAAGCTTTCTCTGCCTTGACGCTCATACTCCAACGATTGGCTGATAGTCGTACCCATTTCGTTTAGGAGCCGACCCAATCGGCCGATCTCATCATCTGTGCTGACAGGCGTCTGTAACTCTAAGTTACCAGCGGTTATCTCTTTAGCAAAGTAGTTCAGTTGCGCCAGCGGCTTAATGACAGAACGGTTAATTAGGTAAAAAGAAGTCATGATAGCAATTATACCGACTAATAAAATGGCGAAAATAAAATAACGTTTAACACTGATAATGGTAGAGAAAGCATTAGAAGTTTTCTCTTCTACCACTAAGCTCCATAAATTTTGAAAGACCGGCATCGATACTATGGCTACTTGTTGGCCCTGCCTGTTTTTATAGACCCCCATTGCCTCCCGGGCTCCGGTTCGGGCGCCGATATTGGTTACATAGTCACCGGTTAGTTCCGTTTTTAATAAGCGGGTTAACGGCTCTTGGCTGCCTTTGCGCTTTAATATGGTATTTTTCTTCGTAACCATTGATTGGGTGATCATATAACCATTTTTATCGATAATGTATAGATCGGTATTTTTACCAATACCGGCAAAGAATAATTTGCCACCGGTTACATTACCTATTTCACCAGTTACCAGCATTGTTATAATATCCGTGTTTATCTTGGCTATCGCTATCCCTAATAATTTATCGCCTTCTTTTATCGGCATCGCGTAGCCGAACACAACTTTACCGCTCTTCTCCCGGTGAGCTTCTATAAAGTTCATTTTATTAGTCGCATAGTAATCAGTGCTACTTAAATCTTTGCCGATAGATTTTTGCTTTGATGAAGCTATAACCTTACCGCTGGTATCCAACAATAGGAATTCTTCAAATCTTCGCCTGGTCGGAACCGGCTGATTAAATGCATTTTTATGAGTCAGGCTTAAATACTTTACGTCCCGTTTCAACTCTTCTTGGAGGGGCGCCAAGATTTTAGGGTCGCCGGTAGCGTTGTATTGCTCTAAAATCTTATTTGTTTCTTCATTGTCAGTAGATTTTCTGACTTCACCTTTGATGATATCTAAAAAGTCCATCAAGTGGACAAACTTAGCGTCCGCCAGATTCATCATATCGCCGACCTTTTCCCTAACAAACAACCGGCTCATCTCAAAAGAAAATAAGAGCGTTAAAATAAGGAGCGGCACGATTACGGCCAACCCCAACAAAAGAGGTATCTTAAAATTTAAACTTTTTCTATCGATCATTCGGGCCATAAAGAAAGCCTCATCATTTTTTAAGCTTTTTATGTGTTTATTCCACAATTTAATTCAATTAATCTAAATTCATTCGTGAGAGCGCAAGACTCGGCCTCGCCCCTACGAGTTTATTGTCAGGGCAAGCTCTGATGCTACACATTTCCCGACCCACTTTATGTTTGTCACCACGTCCCACCTAAGCTTTTGCCCCTTGCGCTTTTATCTACCCTCTCCCCTCAACCCTCTACCCTTTCACTGTTGTCATTCCCATAATTACATTCTCCTGCTATCCTTTAACTATGAAAATCGCGATTACAACACTGGGATGTAAAGTCAATCAATATGAGAGTGCCGAAGCGGCGGCTAAATTAAGAGCAACAGCTCAGCTGGTTGATTTTAATTCATTCGCGGACATATATATCATTAATACTTGTGCTGTTACCAAAGAAGCCGAGCGAAAATCACGCCGGCTTATCTATCGGGCCCGGCGTCTGAATCCATTGGCAAAAATTGTAGCGCTTGGTTGTTATGGCGAGATAGCCGCTGACAAACTTAAAAACAGCGGCGTCGATCTAGTGGTTGATAATCAAAAAAAGCCTGACCTGCTTAAGATACTATTTCCCGACACGGAAATCAGTGCATCTCATAGCCGCGATATCGTCATAAGGCCAGACCGTACACGTGCGGTAGTGAAAATCCAGGACGGCTGCGATCAATTTTGCTCTTATTGTTTAATCCCCCATTTGCGTTCTGTCCTTAAAAGCAGAAAACCGAGCTCGGTTCTGAGGGAAGTTGATTTGCTCACTAAAAACAATGTTCAGGAAGTTGTTCTCACCGGTATTCATTTAGGTAAATACGGCATTGACATAAACAGCTCGGCCCTCTTGTCTAAACTTGCACGCGATCTATTGGAGTCAACCAATATAGCCAGAATTCGTTTTAGCTCCCTGGAACCGACTGAAGTCGATGAGGAGCTTATCTCCCTTATGTCCACAACTAAACGCTTGGCTCACCATTTCCATCTACCGCTGCAGAGTGGCGATAGCAATATTTTAAAAGCCATGAACCGTCCCTATACCGCCGATGAGTATCAAGCAAAAGTCGAGCATATCAAATCAAGCATACCTAATATCGCGATTACAACTGATATGATCGTAGGTTTCCCCGGGGAGTCTGAAGACCAATTTACCCACACTTTAAATCTTGCCGGTAAAATCGGTTTTAGTAAAATTCACGTTTTCAAATACTCAGACCGACCGCTTACGCCGGCCTTATCCATGCCGGACAAAATATCGGCGCCGGTTAAGTCGGAGCGTTCCCTCCGGCTGCGCAAGCTTGGTGACCGCCTGGCCAAGGATTTTGCTGAAAAACAAATCGGGCGGACACTTGAAGTATTGGTAGAAAAAGAGTCTAACCATATCCGGCAGGGTTTAAGCGGCAATTATTTAAGAATTAATTTTAAAAACCTTGAATCGAATCACCCTTTTAGCGGTAAGATCATTAAAGTTAAAATAGACGGCATTAACAGAGATGCGTTATATGGAGAGGTCGTCTAGATTTTTTTGCATAATTAGTTAAACGCAAATATAATAAGAGATAAGCGCGGAAGGAGCTAAAGATATGGCTTGCATATTTTGCCAAATAGCCGGTGGTGACGTACCCTCGGAGATAATCTATAAAGATGAAGAGATGGTTGCTTTTAATGATATTAACCCGGAAGCGCCCGTGCATATACTTATTGTCCCCAAAAAACACATCTCTTCGTTAAATGAGGCGGAAAGCAATGACGCCCAACTCATTGGCCGCTTATTTTTACGAGCGGCTAAAATCGCCCACGACAAGAGAGTAGACAAAGGTTATCGGCTGGTTATAAATGTAGGCCGGGAAGCCGGGCAAACCGTTGATCATTTGCACATTCACCTTTTGGGCGGCAGATATCTGGCCTGGCCGCCAGGGTAAAAAGCGAGAGCATGATAACCATAAAATTTTTCGCCACTATAAAACAGAAAATCGGCCGTGAGCTGATTGAAATCACTATCGACCAACCCATGTCAATTGGGAGTGTCATTAAAACGCTTGAATCCGATATACCTGAGATCGGAAAAACCATAGCTGACACCCGTTCTCTGGTGGCCGTTAATCATGAATTCGCGACTACCGATACTATAGTCAAAGACGGCGACGAAATTGCTTTTATTCCGCCTATGTCCGGCGGCGCTCAGCTTGTAAGAATACAAGAAAAGGATTTTTCCGTGGAAGAAGAGGTTGATAAAGTTAAAAAAACCTCCACTAAAATCGGCGGCATTGTTACTTTTTTAGGTACAGCCAGAGAATTTTCCCGCGGGCGTAAAATCAATCAAATTGATTTTGAGCACTACCCTGTCATGGCTGAAAAAAAGCTCGAGGAGATTCGCTCTCAAGCACTGAAAGATTATGATGTTATTGAGGTCAGCATTGTTCATCGCGTTGGACAAATAGCTATCGGTGACAATATCGTTTTAATTGTCTCAGCCGCCGAACACCGGACTGACGCCTTTAAAGCCTGCCAGTGGTGTATTGATACACTAAAGGAGATAACGCCTATTTGGAAAAAAGAAGTAACGGATACCGGAGATATTTGGGTCGAAGAACATCCCTAAACCCGACGTTTTTAGGACATCTCTTTCTTCAACCATTAGGCGCCGGATAAACTGACTCGCTACACATTTGCCGACTCCAAAATTTTTTAAAATTAATAAAAATGAGTTATAAATAGATAAATAATATATAATCTTATTAATATCGATAAAAGGAGTTACGTTATGAAAGATAATTTACGCCAAGCCATGGGGCGGTTCGCTACCGGCGTCACTGTTGTGACCACTAAAAATAATGATGAGATCAACGGTATGACCGCTAACGCGCTAACATCCGTCTCTCTTGAGCCCCCACTGGTTCTTGTCTGCATCGATCGCGACAACTACACAAGTAAGCTTATAAATGAATCAAAGGTTTTTGCCCTTAACATTCTTGGTAACGACCAACAAGAACTTTCTGATATATTCGCACGTCCCGGTGCTGGGAAAGCTGATAACTTACATGATTTAAAAACAAGTGAAGCCGTGACCGGAGCGCCCATAATTGATGGCTGTCTCTCTTATCTTGATTGTCGTGTAACCAAAGTTTACGCCGAGGGCGATCATAATATCTTCATCGGAGAGGTAGTAGGAGATCGGAAGAGCGTCGTGTAGGGAAAGAGTGTAGATCTCGGTGGTCGCCGTATCATTAAAAAAAAAAAAAAAAAACAGAAAGAGAGAGGCGGGAGCATTGAACAATACATGCTACAAGAAGTACTA
>CAJVYJ010000131.1 GCA_913009475.1 uncultured Actinomycetes bacterium
TCTCGAAATCGCAGAGTTCGACGTCGGCCAGTATCTGATGCGGCAGGGTGATCCGGGAAAATCGCTGATGGTCTTGTGTGGCGGCGAAGTGGAAATCAGCACCCTTGATGATCAGGGGCGACACCGAATCATCGCCCGAACCAGTCAGTTGCAGGTACTGGGCGAAATGGCCCTGTTGACCGACCGGCCGCGGTCCGCCAATGCCATCGCGATCACGCCGGTTCGCACTCTGCTACTGCCGGCCGAACGGTTTCACGAATTAGCGGGCCGGTTTCCCGAAATTAGTGTGGTGCTCACATTGCTGTTGGCCGAGCGTTTGGGTTTGCCCGACCGGGACGACGTTCTAACGGGCAAGACCCTCGAGCGTTACCGCATTTCCAGCCGGTTGGGTCGCGGCGGCAATCGGGCTGACTATTTTTCTTATTTTGCTGGGAAAGCGTTACATTCTCACTAACTGGAGATGGTTATTAGGGATATCAATACTATTTTTTACCATTGCTTCTTTGATTTTAATTGGTACGGCTGCTTCCAAGAGCTCAGTTACTAATTTAGGCTCTCGGGCTGCTTCCATTACCAATATTAAAGACAGTAGTATAGACAGCCGTTTACAGATTTATCGGAGCGCGGTCAGCGCTATTGTCAGTCGGCCGTTACTGGGGTATGGCCCCGGTTCGTTTCGTCTGGTTTTTCCTCGGTTTGAAACCGCTGGATTCGCGATTACGAACGGCGAAAAATGGACTGTTGATGATGCTCATAACTATCTGTTGCAACTCGGGGCGACCAGCGGAATAATGACGATGATTCTATTTATTATTTTAACCGGCGCGAGTGCTTATGTTGGTTGGCGGATACTTAGCCAAACCGAAGACGATCTTACCCGGTTGTTCCGAACCGGCGCTTTAGCCGGGATGCTTGCTTATTTTATCTTTATTATGTTTAGCGTCAACTCGCCGGGCAGCGCTTTTATTTGGTGGATATTCATCGCGATAATCATCAGTGCCAATGCTGAACCGGTAGTGGGTTCGATTTCTTTGCCTAAAATCGCCAAGTCGTTAATGAACACGGCTGTTGTTATCATTGGATTGGTCTTAATGGGAATGAGTCTGCGCCCCTTTTGGGCCGGCCGCGACTTTCAACAAGGTCTGAATCTTCTTAAAACGGGTCGCGGAGTCGCGGCGGACCCTTATTTTAAGAGCGCTCTTAAGCTTAACCCCTATGAAGATCTTTTTTATTGGGATTTGGGACAGGCTTATTTGCGAATTGATAAAAATCGTGGTGATAAAATCAACTGGGCGTTGGCGATAACCTATTTCAAAAAAGGAAAAGCTATGAATCCGTATCAAGTAGATAACTATGCTTTTTTGGGTGATGCTTACATATATGCCGCTCGCCGGTACAATCCGCGTTATTATAACGACGCGGTTAAAAATTTTAATAAGGCCATAAAATTGCGGCCTTACTCCGCCCAAATGTATTATTTACTCGGTCTTTCGTATCAAGGCTTGGGCAATCGCCAACAGATGAATTACGCTCTTCGCCGAGCTAAAGAACTTGGCTTTAAATTTCCAAAGGGAAGTAATGGTTTGGTAAAATAATTACTCCCAGTTTCTTAGTAGTTTTTTCATATGACGGGTTTTATGGCAGCTTTTGCAGTCGGGTAAAGGATGGCAGCTGCTACAGCCTTTGCGGAACAGGTCAGTTCTACCAAAATCCGATAATTGGTTTTTTTGATAACCAATATCTTTCTTATGACAATAGTCGCAGTTGTCTGGGGCCGTAAGGCCGTTGTGGCAGGTGAGGCATTGGCTCATTAATCTCATCTTCGGCCTGGTCGAAAGCGCGTGGCCGGTTTTGGCATGACAATTAACGCAAGAATAGTTATTATCCGCTATCCGCTTATGACTGATTTTGACGCCGTTTAGTGACAAGTCGGCGATTTTTTGGTGGCAGCGCTTGCAGTTATTATTGCTGATAGGATCGGAAATTATCGGCGTAGTGCGGGCAAAGTATATTCTATCTAAACTGATATCTCTAAATATAGCAGCTTTGGCGGTGAAATAACCAAAAACGCCCGCTTGTTGGTGACAGTTCAGGCAGCCAACGTTCTTATGGCGCGATTTTTTCCAGCTAGTGACGTATGGCTTCATCTTGTGGCAAGCGGCACAAAATGATGGTTGTGACGTCTGATTGAGGCCGAAGGCAATTATTAAAGTGAAGACTATAGCCAGAATTATATAAAGTGTAATGTAACTCCTAGTTTTTTTGGTTAGGTCGATCGAAGCTACCGGCCAACCCGGTATTTTCGCGGGTACGCCTCGCTGACGCTTATTGATGATTAAACGTATCGCGACGGCTAAGATAAATATCGCTATCAGTAAACTTGCCGCTGCCAGGAGCAGCTCTTTAGGATGTGCCGCTGGTGCCGCCAAGTCTTTTTTTACCATATCAAATAGGAGTTTTAAGATTTTCATATCTTTTTCACTTGCCCTTTACTTTATGGGCGGCGTGAAGTTTATGGCAGTTAATGCAATCACTTTCAACATGGCATCGGGCGCAAGTCTTTATCGGATTATTATCCTGATTGTGATAATATGGTCTCGGGTGGGGCATATCTACTTTATGACAATCCCGACAGAATTTTTTTAAGTGGCAGGTTGTACAAGCACTCTGATTTTGCAGAGCTACTTTGCCGTGTTTATCCGGCCAATTTTGGCTGTGAGGCAGCTTGATTTGATGGCATTTGGCGCAAAAATCTTGCCGGTGGCAAGCGCCGCAAGTTTTAGAGTCGACTATACCGTGGCGTTTTAGCCAGCGGGTTGTATGCGCCAGCCGTCCCATAGTCTCCGGATTATCCAGTCCGCGCTTTTCCATACTTCGACTCTTATGGCAAAGTCCGCAAGCGGTGTCCGCTCCGCCGCTTTTGTGACAAGTAAAACATTTGTCCATTGACGGCGTACCTATTAACGATTTAGTTATCCGTAATTTATGGCCGGTGTCTGCGTGGCACTCGGCGCAAAGCCAACCGGCGGCGATTATTTCGCGGTGCTTGACGCGCAGGTTATTAGTAGTGGTAATATCATATAAAAGATTATCGTGGCAGTTCAGGCAGATATCATTGCTTACTCGTGCCGGCGCCGATGTTTTAGCCCCGGTCACGGCGACTAAAAAATTACGGCCGGCTTTTAAGATAAGCATTGTTTTACCGCCGAGACCGGGTTCGCTATGGCAGGCCAAACAGCCTAATCGTGAATGGGATGAATTTTTCGCGGTCTTATACTCTTGCCTGACAGCGTGGCAGGAGCCGCAAAGCGGCGTGTACTTGGCTGAAACCGGCAACATAACGGCGACAATTAAATAGATTAGGGCGATAGTTAGCAAAAAGTACAGTAGATAGCGTGTTTTCATGGCCTATTATTATAACAAAAACACTTATAGTTTAATAGTCGCTAGTTCTTGGCTGGAAACATCTTTGCCTGCGGAATTGTGTTTTTGCCTTTAGGTCTTAAAACTGATAAAATCATGGTGATAACCTTATGTTTAATTTAATTTGCAACTATTATTTTATACGCGTATATTCAGGCGATCCCGCACCCGGATTGGTGATTTAATCTATGCGCGGTCTATTAAAATTAATTATCGATTGGTTCGTCAATTATAGGTCGCTTTGGTCCGCTCCTCGGCAAAATGCTATTCAACTCTTGCTCACTACGCTAATTATAGCGGTAATTGCCGGCATAATTTTCATTTTATATATTCGTGTACGTCTATTCTTCCGTCCGGATACCTCCGGACAGCTTGATCGCTTTGAACAAAAAGCTACGCTTAAAGTTTCTAATAAAAATATATTGTTGGTGATACTATTATATATAGGCGTCTCTATTTTAGCAGTTGTATTTCTAATCACTATCAGCTCATCCTTCTTATCGAGTCCTTCATTTTGCGGCAAGGCCTGCCATAGCATGAACCCTGATTACCAGAGTTGGAAACGCTCGGCTCATGCGGCGGTACCTTGCGCGGCTTGCCATAGCTCTAAGGGGTTTATGGGTGCGCTGCCGTTTTTGCCGGGTCAAAGTCTGTTTAAAGATGTTTTAAAAACAGTATCAGGAAAATATAGCGTACCGATAAATAAATATAGTGAGTATGGACAAAAGCACATGGTTAATTCTGTTTGCCTTAGATGTCACTCTCCCGGTAATCGGGTATTTACGGCGCGTCAGGGTTTAAATATTACCAGCAAGGTACATTTAAAGCATCTGGCGGCCGGCTTAAAGTGCGTTACCTGCCACAACCGTGTAGCTCATTCTGATGCGGGAAAATATGACCCGATTCCCTCGGAGCAAAAAGGTTTTGTTTATATTGATTACTTAAAGATGAAAGAAGGCTGTTGGCGCTGCCATAAAAAGAACGGGGTTTTCCAAACAACATCGGGTAAAAAAGTAAAGGGCCCTTATCGGGCGCCTAACGGCGCTCAGGCGCCGACAGTCTGTAAAACCTGTCATAATCCTGATTGGAATCACAAGCCGGCTATGCACAAACCCAATAAGAAGGGGCTGCCCTGGAGCCGCGGTTTGACTCACGGTCCGGTTGCCCGTAAAAATTTTCAGGCCTGTTTAGGTTGTCATGACAGAAATACTTGGTGCTCTACTAAATGCCATAAAGGTATAACCATGCCGCATGTATCCAATTGGAAAAAGATCCATCCCGTTTGGGCTAAAGCCAATCGGCAACTCTGTAACATGTGTCATAAGGCCGACCCGACTTTAAACTTTTGCGGTCAGCGCTGCCATCACGATTCTTTTCGTAAAGAATTTAAATTACCCTCCAACGTTCCCTGGCGGATAGGCAAAAAACAGCATGGTGTGGTCGTCAAGGCAACTCAAGGCAAGCCGTGCTTTCGTTGCCACGACCAAAAAACTTGGTGTTCAACCAAATGCCATGGCGGTATTACCATGCCGCATAAATTGCCGCAGTGGCTCGGTATTCATTACAAAAAAGATAGGCATCTTTGTGTTAAGTGCCATAATAAAAGCGGTCTAAATAGGAATTTCTGTTTTAGTTGTCATCATAAGAAGTTTGGCGGTCCTCAATTCCCTAAATCCTTCATGAGGTTCGCTAAAAGTAAATTTGGTATTGATAAACCCAGTAATAAAAAAGGCGGCTCAGCCAAACCTTGTGAAAAGTGTCATGGTGTTGAGCTTAAACTATGTAAAGGTTGCCACCCTCGCGGCAGCAAATATCGATATTTGGGGGTTCAGGACGATATTCCTGAAAGTGAGCAGCATTCATTGCCATAGAGTAAGATATTATTAAAAGGAGAGTTAAATATTAATCTTAATGTAAACGGTTGTTTAAATGGATGAGAATGATTTCGATCGGGCTGATGAGCCGGAATGGATTACGCCGCCTAAAAAAGCAAGCCCTGCCTTACTGATAGTTCTGGTGGTTTCATCGGTGATATTTTTATTGTTACTGGGGTTATTGTTATATTTAATCCGGTCGCATAAGTTGAAATCTTCGCCGGCTTCACAAGTAACCAAGGTAGTCATGGGCACGGCGTCGACTTATCTGGGCAACCCTTTGGACGTAGCGTTGTTGAATGGAAAATTTTATGTAACCGATGGGAAAAACCGGCGGGTAGTTGTTTTTTTGGATAACGGCCGACCGCTATTCACCTTTAGAGGCGGCGGTCCTCATGATGTAAAGAATTCGTCACTATTATTTCCGGTCGGTATCGACGTAAATAGCAG
>CAJVYJ010000132.1 GCA_913009475.1 uncultured Actinomycetes bacterium
ATTATATATAGAATGGGAATGCGGTGAGGTGTGTGTAGATAGGTGGGGGGGGGGTGTGGGTGTGGGTTTTTTTTTTTTCAAGCAGAAGACGGCATACGAGATATATCAGTGTGACTGGAGTTCAGACGTGTGCTCTTCCGATCTAGACGATGGAGCTTGACGACAAGTTAAGGTCGGAGATTGAAAATGAATTAATTATGCGGGACTATACGGCGAGATGGCTCTAAGCGTAGCTTTTGATGTCGCTCTAGTGCAAAGCCGCAAGACGTTCTTACAAGCTCGGATAAGTGAGAGAATGGTTGAGATCGCCATCAAGTTTGTGCCTCCCATTAAGTTTGTGCCTCCCATCAATCCGTTGCATGCAACTGCTCACAGTAAGGGCGCTTCCATGGCCATGCTTGATACTCTATGTCGAAAAAAAGTCATTAAAATCCGCCGGACTCCGGAAGCCACGTATCTAATTGTTAAGGTAAATCGCACCGACAAAGTTAATCTCTCGGCACCGGCAATGAACTCTTATATGCCGACAGTGGCGGTAGCGTAATATTTGATAAATTTATTTGCATTTGGGTATATCCGCTTATATGGAAGGGATACCCGGTGATATTCGGCACAATGGCTTTGGCGAGCCGCAAACAGTATCAAAGTCCGCTTACCGTACCCAGCGAGCATTGGCGGTATTTAACTTTATTTTGGCGGTATTATTAATAGCCGCGGGGTTAGCTTTTTATGAACATTGGCTCTATCAACGTGAATATCGGACTTTGGTAAAACTTTGGAATCAAAGCCAAGTCAATCAGAATGTATTAAACAAGTTTAGTTATAATATGCGAGCTCCCTTTAGGCTTAGCAGCGAGAAGAAGTTGCTGATATCTAAAGCTGATGAGTCTGAATATCGTTTTAAAACCCATCTGTCCAAGCTGGAAGCGATATCTATTCTTCCTCGCCACCCAGAGTTGAAAAGCATACATAATAGTATGATTGAATATGATAAAGATTCATTAGCTCTTATTCGCATAAAAAAGGATTATATATATGAGGCGCAAGCAAACGGCAGAGATGATAGAAGGCTCTCGCAGATGAAAAAACTTAACCTCGTAATCATCCCGCGGGAGCGGCGGACAGCAGAAAAAATTTGGCATGTCTCCAGTAAAAATTATAATCCGGTTGATGGATTTTTCAATTATTTACAGATTGCCGCGGGAATAAAATTTTAGAATTTCCTAACCTAGGCAAATAATTACACGACTTACTCGAACGATAAAAACGGATGTGCTAAAATCCTATAAGGTAAATGAGAAAGGATAGCATGTCCAAAGAAGAATTAGCCAAAGCCTACCAACCTGGAACAGCCGAATCTAAATGGTACTCTTTTTGGCAGGAGCAAAAGTTTTTCACTCCCACTGTCACGGCTGATAAAGAGCCCTTTGCCATAGTTATTCCTCCACCGAACGTGACCGGTTCTTTGCATATGGGCCACGCCCTTAATAATACTATTCAGGATGTTATCATCCGGCGTAAGCGTATGCAGGGTTATTCGGCCCTTTG
Organism: uncultured Actinomycetes bacterium; assembly: GCA_913009475.1. Classification (GTDB taxonomy): domain Bacteria; phylum Actinomycetota; class Aquicultoria; order CAJVYJ01; family CAJVYJ01; genus CAJVYJ01. The sequence goes on from CAJVYJ010000132.1 coordinate 1,549, forward strand.
GCTGCCCGGTACCGATCACGCAGGTATAGCTACTCAGAATAAAGTTGAACAACAATTGGCTGAAGTGGGTAAGACCAGGCAAGACTTGGGTCGGGAAGAGTTTATTAAAAAGGTGTGGCAGTGGAAGGAAAAATATGGCAATACGATTATTAATCAGCTTAAGAGGTTGGGTTGTTCCTGTGATTGGAGCCGGGAGCGTTTTACGATGGACAGCGGTTATTCTAAATCAGTCAAGACTGTCTTTGTCCGGCTTTACAATGACGGCCTTATCTATCGAGGTCATCGGCTGATTAATTGGTGTCCGAGATGCCATACGGCGTTATCGGATATTGAAGTAGAACATCAGGATATCGCCGGCCATTTATGGTATATTCGCTATCCCTTAAAGGACTTGGACGGCTATTTGCTTATTGCTACTACCAGGCCGGAGACAATGTTGGGCGATACGGCCATTGCCGTCAATCCTGATGATAAGCGTTATCAACACCTTATAGGCAAAGCGGCTATTCTACCTATAATCGGGCGCGAGTTGCCGATTATTGCCGACAGTTATGTCGACCCTGCTTTCGGTACCGGTGCTTTAAAAATTACACCAGCCCATGACCCCAATGATTTCGAGTTGGGCCGCCGCCATGATTTGGATTCGATTAATATTTTAGAGCCGGACGGACGCATTAACGCCAACGGCAAAGAGTTTGCCGGGATGGACCGGTTCGCGGCGCGAAAAGCCATAGTCGCCCGCTTGGAAGCAGAAGATCTGTTGGAAAAAATAGAGGACCATGACCATGCTGTCGGCCATTGTTATCGCTGTCATATGATAATCGAACCTTATCTTAGCGACCAATGGTTTGTATCTATGAAACCTTTGGCGCGTCCGGCTGTTGATATTGTCAAATCCGGCCAGATTAAATTTGTCCCGGGCAAATGGGAGAGATTGTATTATGACTGGATGGAAAATATTCACGACTGGTGTATATCGCGTCAGATTTGGTGGGGACATCAAATACCGGCTTGGTATTGTGATGATTGTGATGAGATTATAGTGCGGATGGAAGCGCCGGATACTTGCCCCAGTTGCGGCGGGGCAGATCTGACTCAAGAAACTGATGTGCTCGATACTTGGTTCAGCTCGGCTCTGTGGCCGTTCGCGACTCTGGGTTGGCCGGATGAAACCGACGATTTAAAATATTTCTATCCGACGTCGGTACTCTCAACCGCGCGGGATATTCTCTACCTGTGGATAGCGCGCATGATAACCACCGGTATGAAATTTCGCGGTGAAATCCCTTTTCATACGGTCATTATTCATCCAACCGTTCTCAATCACGAAGGTAAACGAATGAGCAAATCTTTGGGAACCGGCGTTGACCCGTTGGGTCTGATAGAGCGTTACGGTACGGACGCTACGCGATTTGGCCTGATGATACAAGATACGCCGATGCAGGATATGAAATTCAATGAGGATAAGTTAGCGATGAGCCGTAACTTTGCCAACAAGATATGGAACGCCGCGCGCTTTGTCTTGCTCAATCTGGATGAGAATCGCGTTATTGATAAAAAGAGCCCGCCCCTTAATAACTTGGCGGATGAGTGGATAGTTTCCAGGTTACAAAGAGTCATACGAGACGTTGACGAAGCGCTGGACGGTTATAATTTATCCAAGGCCGGCAAAAGGCTCTATGAGTTCTTTTGGAGTGAATATTGCGACTGGTATCTTGAAATCGCCAAAGGAGAGTTGGCGCAAGCGGAGAAACGCGAAACAGCGCAAGCGGTTCTTGTCAATATCTTAGACAGCGCGCTTAAACTGCTGCATCCGTTTATGCCGTTCATTACTGAAGAAATATGGCAAAAGTTGCCGCTGACTCGGGAGGGGACTGAAGAAGATAGAGCCAGTATTATGGTTTCCTCTTGGCCTGAGGCGGACGAAGCTTTGATTAATGAAAAAGCGGAAAGTCGAATGGCGATTTTACAAAGCGTTATCAGCGCGGCCAGGACCATAAGATCAGAATTACGTATTTCCCCGGCGCTTAAAGTGGAAATCATTATTAAAGCAGCTACCAATGAACAGCAGCTTATTTTAACCGAGCATCAGGATATAATCAAAAGTTTGGCCGGAGCAATAAAGGTAACGGTGGCACTGGAGGTCGTCAAACCTGAGCAAGCGGCTATGGCGCTGGTTGGGGGGGTGGAGATTTATATTCCCTTGGCCGGGTTGATTGATATCGCATCAGAAACCGCTCGTTTAACTAAAGATTTGGCGCGGATTGAAAAAAAGCTGGGCAGCGTGGAAAAAAAGCTGGGTAATCCTGGTTTTATCAATCAGGCGCCGGCGGAGATAATCAAAAAGGATAAAGCCAAACGGCAAGAGTTATTGGATAAAAAAGAAAAGTTGACCGGCCGGCTGGTAATGCTAAAAGGTTAAATTGGACTACCTTCAGTTAATCAGTTACTTAAAAAAATTAACTAATCAAGGAGTTAACCCTTCTTTAAAGGAGATCGAGCTCTTATGCCGGGAGTTAGAGTATCCTCAATTGAGTTATCCCAGTATTCAAGTGACCGGCACCAACGGCAAGACGTCCACCTCGAAAATGCTGGCATCGATATTAAAAGCGCATGGATTAAATTGTGGTCTGTATATCTCTCCGCATCTAATCAAATACAATGAACGACTCTCCATTAACGGTCGATGTATAAGCGACCAAGAATTTGTGGCATTAGCGGAAAAAGCGATGTCGGCTATTATTCGAGTTAATAAAAAGCTTCAACCTCGCCGGCTGACTGAATTTGAAGTTCTCACCGGGTTGGCTTTTTACTATTTCGCGCAAAATCAAGTGGATGTGGCCATCTTTGAAGTGGGGATGGGCGGGCGTTGGGACGCGACCAGTGTCATTAAACCAAAAACATCGGTAATTACTGGTGTCACCATGGATCACGCCGACTATCTTGGTAATTCCCTTGCCGAAATAGCTGCTGAAAAAAGTTATGTAATAAAAAATAAGACTGGAGCCGTATCCGGTCGGCAGGCGGATGAGGTTAAAAAAGTATTGCTTAAACGCGCTCAGAAGATGTCGGGAAGTATCGCGTTTTTAGGCAGCGATTTTAAGGTCCGATCTGAGCGGGAAAGCGGTTTTATCTCCGTAACCGGCTTATTTAAAAACTACAATGGATTAAAGCTAGGGTTAAAGGGCGGTTATCAACAAGAAAACGCTGCTCTGGCTATCGTGGCCGCGGAATCTTATCTAAATAAAGAGTTGGATAATGACCAATTATCTAAATCTCTACTTGAGGTAGAGTCTATGGGGCGATGGCAGGTGATAAGCAGGGACCCGAGTATTGTTTTTGATGGCGCCCATAATCCGGCCGGTATTGCCAGGTTAGTCGATGAAACCAAGAAACAAAAATTTAAGAGGCTGATTTTAATTCTTTCAATATTAAAAGATAAAGAAGTCTCGAAGATGTTGGAGATACTTTTACCGAAGGCAAATCTGGTTTTTGTTACCACTAATACTAACAAGAGAGCATTATCAGTTGGTGCGCTTAAGAAATTAAGCGTACAAATCAATTCTCAGCTACCTAGTGATGAGCGCTGTGAACTTAAGGCAGCGCCAAGCGTTAAGGATGCTTTGGTAATGGCGAAAAAGGCGGCAAATGTCGATGATTTTATCTTACTGACCGGCTCTTTGTACGGTGTCGGTGAAGGAATAATAGTTGTTAAACAGTCTTAATTTACAGTATATTATGAGAATTGTGCTATTATTTAGAAATTAAAAATAAGAAGGTGTAATAAGATGGAATTTCTTAATTGAATTGTTAATTTCTTTAGCTCTTCTATATTTCACTTTATTGTTTCAGTAACAAAATTATTTTTTGTCATCTTCTGGTTCAGTTTGGTTTATTGGACCTACCGGGACGCCAGGCGGCGCGGCGCGATGGCCGGTTATTGGGCCACGGTAACGCTGATTTTTTTCGTCTTTGGCTTATTTATCTATCTTATTGTCAGGCCCCCGGAATATAAAGAGGACGCTCGGGAGCGAGAGTTGGAGATAAAGACAAAAGAGATCGGAAGAGCGTCGTGTAGGGAAAGAGTGTAGATCTCGGTGGTCGCCGTATCATTAAAAAAAAAACTAAACATGTAGCCGCTCGACA
>CAJVYJ010000133.1 GCA_913009475.1 uncultured Actinomycetes bacterium
GAGAGTGAAGAGTAGAGGATGGAGATGGGTGGTAGGGAGGGGGAGAGAGGGGGGGAGGATGGGTATATGTGGAGGAAATTAGAAAGCTTATTTCAGTTTTGGTTAATTGAGTTGTATATTTTTTTTTTTTCAAGCAGAAGACGGCATACGAGATATATCAGTGTGACTGGAGTTCAGACGTGTGCTCTTCCGATCTTGACAAACTCGATTGCCGCTTCCAAGTTTTTGGCAATGACGGCTTTGCCGTTAGCCTGCAGAGATTTGGCCGCAATATCACGCCGGTTTAAATGTTCAAGCTGGTCTTCTATGGCCGCTGTTGCTTCTAAAGCGATTTGACGACTGGTGGTTACCAAAATAGCGGTTGCCATCGGATCATGTTCCGCCTGGGCCAACATATCGGCCGCGATAAAAGCGGGGTTAGCCTGTTCGTCGGCGATAATTACTACTTCACTGGGCCCTGCCAACATATCGATGCCGACTTCACCCAAGACCAGTTTTTTTGCTTGAGTCACATAGATATTGCCGGGGCCGGTTATTTTGTCGACCTTTTTGATAGTTTCCGTGCCATAAGCTAAAGCGGCTATTGCCTGAGCGCCGCCGATACGGTAAATTTCTTTAACGCCCAAGAGCTCGGCTGCCGCCAGCACATAGGCGCTGATATTACCGTCTGCGTTGGGCGGACAGCAGAGAGCAATCTCCTTAACGCCGGCTACTTGAGCGGGAATCACATTCATCAATACTGAGGAAGGGTAGTTGGCTCTACCACCGGGCACATAGACGCCGACTCTTTCTAGGGGGGTAATGGAAAGGCCAAGTTCCGCTCCGTTATTATTAAATTTCCAAGCGCTTCTTTTTTGCCTCTCATGATAGTCGCGGATTCTCTTTGACGCCAATTTTAAAGCTTCTATGATTTTCGGTTTCACGGACCTAGCCGCTTGCGTTATCTCAAACTCTGTCAATCTTAATTTTTTCGCGTCTAACTTAACACCATCAAACTTCTCAGTATAAGCGATTAATGATTTATCGCCATTGGTCGCGATATCATCAACAATTTCGGCCACTCTTTTTAATACGTCCGTCTTAGCTAAGGAGCGTCGTTGGACCAACTGGGAATAATTATCTTTGTTTAATTCGATTATCTCCATCTTCTCTACTCCATAGATTTTTTGTTTAAATTTAAATTTTCTTCCAGTCGGGCGACGAAATTAATTATCTCAACTGATTTTAGTTTATTACTGACATAATTGGCAATTAATCGGCAACTTATTGGAGCTATTTCATCAATCACCTGCAGATTGTTCTCCGCCAGAGTTCTACCCGTTGAGAGCAGATCGACTATCTGGTCCGCCAATCCCGCCAACGGCGCCAGTTCGATGGAACCATAAAGTTTGATTGTCTCAACCTGAAGTCCTTGTTGCTCAAAATAGTTTTTAGTTACATTGGGATATTTAGTGGCCACGCGCAGCTGACCCGCGCGGCGGTAATATTCGCCGGCTTTCGCACTCTTTGCAACAGGCTCGGCCAAGATAAATTTACACTGCCCGTAGCCCAGGTCCAAGAGCTCAAAGACGTCCGGAGTGGATTCCATCAGTATGTCTTTACCGACAAAACCTAAGTCCACCGCGCCATACATCACGTAGGTAGGCACATCAGTGGCGCGGGCGATGATAAAGTCCGCTTGTTCGGTACTGAAACTGAGCTTACGAGAACCGCTTCGAATCGGTGCGACATCATAACCTATCTTTGAGAGTAGGTTTAAGGTCGGTTCTATCAGCGACCCTTTGGGGAGTGCGATGCGTAACTTCTCATTTTTTTGATTTATCATCAAACACCCACCAAATTGGTAATGCCTTTACCGGCGGCGATTTTTTGGGCCAGTTTCGCGTCCGCGGGACGTAAGACGGATTCGGCGATTTTACCCGCGGCTCTCAGTTTAGCGGCCTGCGTTAACGCTGCCTCCGGCTGCTTACTGTAGACTAAATGTCTCTCTATGGATTTGGGATTGGCATTACCTTGCTCAATAAGGGCGATATGCAAACGGTCGAGACCCAGGGCAAAACCGGCCGCCGCCGACTCGCGGTCGAATTCACTTAACAAGTTATCGTAACGTCCGCCGCCGCCCAGTGGGAAGCCCAGTTCTGGGCAGTAGACCTCAAATATTATGCCGGTATAATAATCAAAGTCGCGGATAATCCCCAGGTCTATTATTAGCCGATCGGCCAAATCTAAATCTTTTAAACAGTTGATAGTGGTGCGCAGACCAGCGATAATATCTTTAAATCCAGGGCCGGGATATAATTTTTCCGCCGTATCTAGGACCTCCACTCCGCCGCGCAGAGATAATATCTTTATTAAAGCGCGCCTATCTTCGTCTGTGATAGCCAGGCGTTCAAGAAAGTTCTTGACCTCGACCAAGTTGCGCTCTGAGACCATGGTTTCCAAATATTGGCGCTCTTGGGCGCTCATATTAAGTGATTTTAAAATCGTCCGGAAGAAACCGGTGTGGCCCAGTCCGATTTGAAAGCTCTTTAAACCACTGCCGGCCAACGATTCAGCTAAGATAGCTATAACCTCAGCGTCGGCTACCGGGCCGCCAGCCCCCACTAACTCGATGCCGGCTTGAGAGAACTCGCGTGCCTGGCCTCTGTGGGCCGGCTCTTCGCGAAAGACATTGGCTAAGCAATATAGTCGATATGGCAAAGACGCGGGGTCCAAACGCTGGGCGACCAGCCGTGCAATAGGGATGGTCATCTCCGGGCGCAGTGCCAGTTGTTGGCCGTCAGTATCGAAAAAGCGGAACATCTCTTTTTGCAGTGATTCGCCGGCTTCAGTTGCCAAAGTGGAATAATATTCAAAAGTCGGAGTGATGACCTCACCGTAGCCCCAGGCGGCAAAGGTCCGGCGCAGCTTACCTTCTAGTTGTCGTCGCTCATAGCTCTCATCAGGCAAGATGTCCCTAAGCCCGCGGGGGATGGCCGGTTGTGTGCACCCGGCGCTGGGCGACTTTACCTTATTATCCATATAATTTAACCCTTCATTGGTTTAACATATTAAAGTAATAACGCATTAATATGTTATATCGGTTAATTCGACGGTTGTCAAGAGGGATTTTAATTACTGATATTGGTTATAAAAGTAAACATTGATTTATATAATAACATAGCATATAATTTATTGTGATAAATATTCAAGGAGTTATTTAAATGAAGCGCACAACTGTAACGCTACCGGCTAAACTATTAGAAAATTTAGTCACTGTCACCAAGGCAAAGAGTAAAAGTCAGGCGGTAGTCATGGCTGTTGAAGAAGAAATTAAGCGCAAGAAGTGGCGGAAAATTAAAGAGATGGCGGGTAAACTGGAATTTTCGAAGGAGGCCGGTCAACTTCGGCATGAAGACCATCGAACAGGCTGATTTAATATTGGTAGATACCTCAATATGGATTGATTTTTTCCGCAAGCGGGAGAATATTTTTGAGCAGCTCAATCAGCTCGTGGAAGAAAAAAGAGTCGCAACCGTTAAATTGGTAATCGCTGAATTGATTCAAGGCGCTAGGCAAGAAAAAGAGATTGAAGTAATTAAAAACTTAGGTGATGTTATCCCCATACTTACGGAATTGAGCGATGCGTGGGAAAAAGCGGGTAAGTTATCATATGACCTGCGAAAAAAGGGCAAGACGGTTGGTCTGGCGGATTGTTATATAGCGATTATGGCCGGGATTCATAATGCCTGCCTTTTTTCGCTCGACCAGCATTTCCGGACAATTTCTAAATATTACCCTTTAAAAATGTTCAAAAATTGATTCGTATTTATTTAACTATTCTATTGCCGGAAAAACTTATATATAATATGGTTAATCACCAGTTTAATATAATTACGAATATGGCGCATTCGTCTAGCGGCTAGGACACCGCCCTCTCAAGGCGGAGATCACGGGTTCGAACCCCGTATGCGCTACAAATATAAAAGCCCGCATGGGCTTTTATATTTGTAGCAGAGCATGTGAGCATGTGACATGTGAACATGCGGTCCCATGAGGCACGAAGTGCCGATTCGCATGAGGTGCGTCAGCGCCGTATCCCATGTTCAGTTTTTAAAATCTTTAATTGCCCGCATGGGCTTTTTTATTTGTAGCAGAGCATGTGAGCATGTGACATGTGAACATGAGAGCTAAAGTGCGAACATGCGGTCTCATGGCGGTCAGACGTAATTCACATGTTCTCATGTTCACGTACTGCGTGAGGCGCTATGCACTGAACCCCATTGTTTAATCTGCTCAGCGACAAGCCTTCTGGTCCACGATTTACGAATATTATTACTTTGCGAGTCCCAATTTACGATTTACGACTTTACGTACCTTTTACAAATTGGGCTTTACTTTGCTCGCGTAAATCGATAATCGGGAAAATTTCATTCTACATTCGCTTGTAAGTTATCTTGTATAATCACACTTTTATTTTGCTTATATGATTTGATTGTTTTATAATTGCTGCATAGATTGCTTGTTGTTGCTAGAATAAGCATCCCAATGAGTATAATATGTAATAGAATGACATATGTATGAAAAAGAAGATATTAAAGATGTATTTATTGTATTAAGCTGCATACTATGATTGTAGCATGCATATTGTCTCATTAAAAAAAGTACTTGAAAAGATTATTTTTTATATCTGACTTTGAATATAATGGACTAACAAGGATGTTGTAGTGACATCACCAACTATAAGCTCAATCGATAAGTGTCCTGAATGTGGTGCTCAACTTGAGGATTCAAAGCGACATTGTCCAACATGCAAGTATGATGCTGGCGCTCCAAATGTTCGTGAGAGTCGTAGTGCAGAAAATATTAAAGCACTATATGCAAGGGTTAGCAATGCTCGGGAGCGAGCTAGCGCACGAGGTTGTTCTAATGAGTTCAATGATTTCGAGTCTAAAATAAAAAATGAGTCCGGAGTAGTAGTCTGTATGCCAGCAACAATAGCGAGAAGCTTACTTGAGGATCCTAAATTTATCTATACTAATTACGATCAATTAGTTAATGCTGGCGCTCGAAAGGTAGCACGACGTGAAGACGATCGTAAGCGGTGCATGGTCACAGGGTTACTTTTCGGTAGCTATGCGAAAAAAATCATATATGGTGCGCTATCTTTAACAAATGAAGGTGTGCCAACTTATGGCGACATTTATTGTCGTTTGCGTTCGGTCACTATTAAAAAAAGAACATCTTTTCTTGAAGATAATAGTTTTATGTTCGTCGATAAACATCAACTAAATGTAGGTGAAAATCAATCTTCGGGCTATTGTGCTTGCTGGGAAGAAAGACATGCGCTCGCTCTAGCAAAACTGTCAGACTTGTTGAAAAAAGGGCAGACCGACACTGATTGGCAAACGATCTTAATTCAGTCGGATGGTAGAAACAGAAAGAATGATGATTTTATAGAAGCTCATATTTATGATAATTTTGATATGACTAAATCTAAAAAAGTTAGATTATGTCAGAAATGTATTAAAGAACAAGAAAGATCGGAAGAGCACACGTCTGAACTCCAGTCACACTGATATATCTCGTATGCCGTCTTCTGCTTGAAAAAAAAA
>CAJVYJ010000134.1 GCA_913009475.1 uncultured Actinomycetes bacterium
TTTTTTTTTTTAATGATACGGCGACCACCGAGATCTACACTCTTTCCCTACACGACGCTCTTCCGATCTTAAAAACAAGATATTGTATCGGGAAATTCGGAACGTTATGATTAATTGAGATTAAATAATTTCCTCTTCTCCTCTCTGCCGGGTCGCGCTATGATTAATCCTATGGATACTAATGATTTGACAGACGCTCAACGGGAGGCTGTAACTTATACTCAAGGCCCGCTGCTGGTTATAGCGGGCGCGGGAACAGGTAAGACCCGAGTAATTACCCATCGCATCGCCTATCTGATCGAGGAAAAGAAAGTCAGCCCCGCTAACATTTTAGCGTTAACGTTTACCAATAACGCGGCCGAGGAGATGCGCGAACGGTTGGCTGAAATGATTACCGGCAGCTTTGATGAACTCTGGCTCGGTACTTTTCACGCGTTGTCCGCCGATATTCTGCGGGATAACGCTTTGGACTACGGTATCAGCCCTTTTTTTCGCATCGCTACTCCGGGTGAACAGATGCTGTTGCTCGAGGGTGAGCTGGATAAACTGCGTTTAACTTATCACCGGGTAAAAGGGCGTCCCTATAGTTTAATATCTACCTTTCTGCAAACGATATCTAAAGCTAAGGATGAATTGGTGGGTGTCGATGAATATCTGGCGTGGGCGAAAAAGAAGAGAAGATTATTCGAGTCTGAAAAAGCCGGCTTAACGGAAAAAGAGTTATTAAAACGAGAGAATGAAGTAGGTAAGACCGAGGAGATGGCCAAGGTCTACCATCGTTATCAAGAGTTACTGGCAGCCAACGATACTATGGACTTCGGCCAATTAATAACCAGCTGTATAGAGTTTTTTCAGGAGAAACCTTATATTTTAGCCGACTATCAAGACAGATGGCACTATATTTTAGTGGATGAGTATCAGGATACGAACTTAGCGCAGAGCCGTTTAATCGACTTACTGGCGGGTGATAGGCAAAATATTTGCGTTGTCGGTGACGATGACCAATCCATCTACCGTTTTCAAGGCGCGGCGGTCGCCAATATTCTGGAATTTCATCATCGCTATCCCCAAACCAAAAAAGTGTTGCTAAAAGATAACTATCGCTCTACGGCGGAGATTCTCGCGGGTGCCCATTCGGTGGTAGAAAAGATACCTCAGCGTCTGGATAAAAGATTAAGGTCGGCTACCGACCGCAGTAACCGTGACAGTCTAGTTTTGGTTGAAGCTGATTCCAGAGAGGCGGAAGCGGAATTCATTCTTAATAAGATTAACGAATTAAGAGAGCGGGATGAAGAATTTCAACTCAGTGACGTAGTGGTGTTGGCAAAAAAGCGCTCAGATTTTAAGGATATAACCAAGGTCTTTAACAGCGCTTCCGTCCCATTTAAGCAAGCAGGAGGAGGCGGTTTTTTTAATAGAAGTGAAATTAAAGATATAATCGCCTGGATGCAAGTGGTCTCTAACCCATTTGCGACGGACGCAATAGTTAGAACTTTAGAGTCTGAACCGTTCAACCTTGACCCGGTTGAATGCAGCCGGATAAGTCAGTGGTGTCGCGGCTGGAAGTTGCCGCTCATCGACGGCCTGCGACGTACAGGTGAGATCAAGGGATTATCACCGGATGCCGCGGCTGTTATTGCGCGGTGGCTTAAGATATTTAATACATTGGCGTCCAAGAGAAAAAAATTTGCGGCCGATCTCAGCCTGCGTCGTATAATTGATAAAATCGGCTATCGTTTACCGCTGATTGTAGATGAATCGCTGGAAAATATAGGAAAATTGGCCAACTTGAACCAGTTGGAACATCTGGCGCGGGAGTTTGTCGCTGAAACCGACAAAGATGACTTAAGGCATCTGCTGGATTATTTAAAATTACTCAGCGCCGGCCGTCAAGACAGCATTGCGGAAATTAATTTCTCGGCTGACGCGGTCAATTTAATGACCGTCCATAAATCCAAAGGGCTGGAATTTAAAATCGTTTTTTTGATAGCGGCTACCGATAGTGCTTTCCCCGGGCGTCGGCGCGGCGAGGTAAAGATACCCAAAGAGTTATTAAAAGAGCCGAAATCTTTTACTCAAGCTACTCATGAAGCGGAGATGCGCCGCTTGTTTTATGTCGCTTGCACACGCGCCAAAGAAGAGCTTTATATCTCTTATCCGCTGGAGGTTACCGCTACCGGCCGGCCGATTAAACGCTCGCGATTTATAGATGAGCTCGCGGACGCGATTGACCTGCCTCTTATACGAGCAGAAGTGAGCGCTTCGAGCCAAATTAACGTCGGCGCTCTTGCGGCGGCGCGGGCAGCCGAGGCCGTTTTTTTAAAAACGGCGAGAGGAAACGACTCATATATAAACGATATCGAGGATGAAAGTTATGCGGATATAGTGGCTAAGGAGTTGGCTGATTATTTTAATTTTAAGAAGAGCCGGGCGCTTATATCGGCCACAGATAAAGCCGCGGTGCTTAAGAAGTTCGATGATATAATCGGACGTTTGATAAATTCACCTTATAGTCAAGTGGTCAAAGCTGAACAATTTACCGCTGTGATACTAAATAAAGCATCAGAGAGTTTAGCCGAGTCCGGAGAGGCGGCGTCCAAGCCGGTCTCTTACCTTGATTTTTTACCGGTTAACGAAGCAGGCGGTATGACCTTGTCCGTTTCCGATATTATTCTTTATCAAAAATGCCCGCTGGCCTTTAAGTTCAAATACATCTATCAAATTCCTATGGTACCGTCGCCGGAAGCTGATTTCGGTATCTTTATTCATAATGTGTTGCAACGTTTTCACAGCGCCTATCCTCGTAGTGAAGCGACTCTTGAAAAGCTGCTCTCTATCTATGACAAGGGGGTGAAGGTCCGGCGTTTGGGCCGGACAACAGCTGAGAAGCAATTAATCGACAAAGGCAGGCACGCGCTGCAACTGTATCTGCCTGATTTTTTAGCGGCTGAGGGCGAACCGGTCTTCTTTGAGCGTGAATTCAATTGGCGAATAAAGAATCACCGGATAAGGGGCCGAGTGGACCGGGCGGATAAATTGGGGGACGGCACTTATGAGCTAATTGATTATAAATCAGGAAAATCTTGGCAGCCTAAACAAATCCGGGAAGATCTACAACTTTCTATCTACTCTTTAGCTGTTCGCCAATCATGGGAGATAGAGCCGACGCTCCTTAGTTATTATTTCCTAATGGAAAATAAGAAGATGCCGGCGTTGCGTACGCCGGAAGAGTTGGAGGTTGCTCAAGCGCTGGTCTTATCCGCGTGTGAGGATATATTGACGGAAAAGTTCGCGCCTAAGGTCGACTTCATCAATTGCCAATATTGTGATTGCCGCGTTCTCTGCCCGGCTACGGAGGTTTGAGGTGATGACAACCGACGGTTTTGACCAAACTATCAAAAAAATGCTTGTCAGTGCCTGCCTGGCGGGAATCAGTTGTCGCTATGACGGCGACCATTGTTTGGATGAAAGCTTAAAGCGATTGGTAGGCGAGGGGAAAGCGTTGCCGGTTTGCCCGGAATTATTGGCAGGACTCGATATCCCCAGGATACCGGCGGAGATAGTCGGCGGCAGCGGTGAGGACGTATTAAACCATCAAGCCAAGGTCATGACCAAAGACGGTATCGATTTAACATTCGCTTATATAGCCGGGGCCAAAAGAACGCTGGAGCGGGCTCGTATTTTTGGTGCGGAGGGCGCTATATTTAAAGATAAGAGTCCGGCTTGCGGCGTCGACCATATTTACGACGGCACTTTTAAACGTCAGTTGCGCTCAGGCGCCGGAGTCGCTACCGCTTTACTTAGGGTCAACGGCCTATCTGTTGGGAGAGCGTGAGGCGTAATGGAAATTGTAAATCGCAATCAATGTAGCCGCAAAGCTGGCTTTGCTTAAGAAAAGTTTATTTAATTCTCTCGAAAAGACACTGTCGTTTTCCCCAGCGAGGAAAACACAGCTCGGCTCTCGGCATCGCTCCTCGCTTGGAAGCGTAGCTCCCGGCGAGACCATGCTCGCTTTAGCCTCCGAGACGCTTTTCTCGTAGAATAAATAAACGTTTCTTAATATGCGAATAGAGGTCATCCGCCACACCACTCCTCGGCTGCAAGAGCGTAAGATATGTAATCGCAAAGCTGGCTTTGCTTGAGAAGGCATAAGTGACTTTCGGCTGGAGCAAGAAAAGTCGAGAAGGGGGATATGAGCGGGATTTCATGAATTTTCATTGATGATGATATATAATATATATCCTATCTTAAAAGTATAAACATAAAGGAGATTTGTTTGACTAATAAAATTGCAACCCAACTTAAAGCTGTAGCTCTGCTCTCCGGTGGGCTGGACAGTCGCTTAGCCGTGCGTCTGGTACAGGAACAAGGTATAGAAGTCACGGCGCTCAATTACATTACCCCTTTTTGTACCTGTACCGCTAAGAGCAGCTGTCGGCTGGAAGCGAAAAAAGCCGCCGAGGAATATGGCGTTAAACTTAAAGTCTTCTATGTCTTCGAAGACTTTATTGAAATTATTAGAAATCCTAAACACGGCCATGGACGCGGGCTTAACCCATGTCTTGACTGCAGAATAATGATGTTTAAAAACGCCAAGAAATATATGGATGAGATTGGCGCCTCGTTTTTGGTAACGGGAGAAGTCTTAGGTGAGCGGCCGATGTCGCAGCGCCCGGACGCTATCGGGACTATTGAAAGAGAATCCGGGCTCTCAGGCCTAATAGTTCGGCCATTATCGGCTAAATTAATGGAGCCGTCGCTGCCTGAGCGCCAAGGGTTGGTCGATCGCAGCCGTTTTATGGATATTTCCGGCCGTTCTCGTAAACCGCAGATAAAAATGGCGGAAAAATTGGGTATGAATGATTATCCTTGCGCTGCCGGCGGCTGTCTGCTAACAGATAAAGATTTTGCCGCCCGACTGAAAAGTTTGTTGGAGATCAGCCCCAATCCTACTCGCAACGATATTATGTTATTAAAAGTCGGACGCCAGCGTTTTATGGATGATACTCGGATTGTGATTGGGCGAGATGAGAAGGAAAATTTTCGCATTAAGACCTTAGCGCGGACCGGGGATATATTAATGGAGGCCAGGGACGCGGTCGGCCCCATAACATTAATCAGGGGTGAGGTTACCGGCGATATCGTTAAAAAAGCTGCCCAACTGACAATCGGCTATGGTAAAGCTAAGGATGAACCAAGCGCTATAGTTAGCTATTTTTCGGTCGGCGACGAAAGCGCGGCAAAGCAGATCGAAATTATTAATTCTTAAATCAGAGCAGGAGAGAAGATGGCAAAAGCACAAGCGGAAATCGGCGTATTCGGTGGTTCTGGATTTTACTCCTTTTTAGATGGTGTTGATGAAGTGACGCTGGAAACACCTTACGGCGCTCCCAGCGCTAAGGTGAGATCGGAAGAGCGTCGTGTAGGGAAAGAGTGTAGATCTCGGTGGTCGCCGTATCATTAAAAAAAAAAGTTAGTATCGGAATATACTGCCCTCACCACCAGTATCTATCACATGACTGGCGCTTCAAAATGTTACATCATACTTGTTAC
>CAJVYJ010000135.1 GCA_913009475.1 uncultured Actinomycetes bacterium
CGAGTTCTTCTTCAAGTGCATTTTTGATGATCATGTGAATGAGTACTAAGCTGCTTTTTGAGATCTTATCAGCGATGATTCTAGTTTTTTTTTTTTTCAAGCAGAAGACGGCATACGAGATATATCAGTGTGACTGGAGTTCAGACGTGTGCTCTTCCGATCTCAGCTCGAAGTAGACTATCTGGGGTGAACTGGAATTTTCTCTTCGTTTAGTTATGGCCCGCCAAAGGCTTTGGAGATAATCAAGATCATTTTTAAGCTCTTCGACCGTCGCGTTCTCGGCGGCCGTTCGCACGATTAAACCCATTTTTTTAGGTTTCAGGGATTTGCAGATACCGTGAAGACGCTCTCTCTCACTCTGCTCCAACCGCTTGGATATCCCCAGAGAACCACTGTACGGCAATAGTACAAGCTTTCGGCCCGGTAAAGATAATTGCGTCGTTACTCTGGCCCCTTTTTTTTCAACGGCTTCCCTGGTTACTTGCACCATTATCTCTTGATTTTTGTTTAATAAATTTTGTATTTTCGGCATCGCTTTGGATTTGTTCGCGTTACCGTTTTCAGGCACCAGAACATCATTAATAAACAGAAAAGCGTTACGCTCTAACCCTATATCGATAAATGCTGATTGCATACCGGGCAAAATATCTTTCACACGCCCTAAATATATGTTACCGACAATTCTTCTCTTATCGATATCCTCTACATAATACTCAACTAACCTAAGACCCTCCATTAACGCTACGCGTATCTCAAAATCATTGATCGATATTAATATCATTCTTTCTTTTTCTTCCGTCGCTTCCACTATTGCCCCCGACAATTTGGTGATCAGTTAAGCTAATCAATTCGCCGTTCAAGACCGAGTATTGCTCTGTTCGCTTAATGCTAAATTCATCAAAACTCACTCCTATTAAATGCTCAATCTCACTTAGAACATCAAAGACGCGAGCATAGATCTGAGTTAAAATATCAATAACCAAATGTTGATTATTCTTCGTTCTACTTAAACTCACTATCCTGCACTTCCACTTCTTTCCGTTTTTACTATTAATGGTTATTAGATGATTAGTCAAGCATAATTTATTGTTCGCTAGCTTAAGGAGGTTGTCAGTGGTTAAAATATTCGATGAACATAATATTTTATAAGAGCACATTTTTACCGATTTACCCAGCGATGATGAATTTTCCCCCAGATCAACAGTTTTTCTTATCCGTAAATCAACCGGCAGATTAAGATTTACAGTTTTTTTTAATTCATCGACATTGATAGGCGAACGTAATCGTATGTCAAAATATTCTGCTTCACTGCTGACGCCAACGGGTAGAACCGGGCCAAATGACATTTTAGGATGCGGCGAAAAACCTTGACTGTAGGCCAAGGGAATTTTAGCGCGCCTAAGTCCCCTTTCGATATTTCTGGCAATATCCAAATGAGAGAGCCATCGCGCTTGATTCGATTTACAGAACTTAATTCGCATCTTAAATATCATAGTATTTATTATAACTGTAATACAGTTATATATCAGCCTTTTCCAATCCAATTCCCTTGAATTTACAAACCCCGCATTGGCTACATTCGGAATTACGACAATTCATGGTCTCATCCTCATCATGAGATTTCTCTAATTCCGAAATCAGCCAGTCTTTATCAATTAAACAATCTATATGGTCCCAGGGGAGTTTATCGGTTACGGAAAATTTTCGGGCCGCATACTCTTCAAGTACAAGGCCATTCTCCTTGAAAGCCAATTGCCATTTTTCCCATGAGAAATATTCATCCCAACTATCAAACTTAGCTCCCAACCTCCAAGCGCTAAGAATGACGTCAGCCAATCGTCTATCACCTCGCGCCAATGCTCCTTCGACCAAGCTGACTTCCGCCTGATGCCATTTAAACTTTATCCGGCGATGCCTTAACTTTTCTTTAAGAAGATTTTGCCTTGCCCTTATCTCCTTTAAGCTAATCATGGTCTCCCACTGGAAAGGAGTATGAGGCTTGGGCACAAAAGTGGAGACGCTAACCGTAATTGATAACCGCTGATATTCGGATTTACTTAAA
The DNA here is from genome assembly GCA_913009475.1 of uncultured Actinomycetes bacterium. Classification (GTDB taxonomy): domain Bacteria; phylum Actinomycetota; class Aquicultoria; order CAJVYJ01; family CAJVYJ01; genus CAJVYJ01. The sequence continues at coordinate 2,063 of CAJVYJ010000135.1, forward strand.
TTCTCACGGGCCATACTCAGCACTTTATGGGAAAGTTCAGCAATGGCACCGACATCAGTCATAGTTTCAGTCGGCAAGCCTATCATAAAATATAATTTTAATCTGCTCCAGCCTTGTTTAAACGCCGTTAAGGCCGTCTTCATTAAATCATCCTCATCGACCCCTTTATTAATTACTTGCCGCATACGTTCACTACCGGCCTCAGGGGCGAATGTCAGTCCGGTTTTTTTAATTTTTCTAAGCTCCGAGGCTATATCCACCGAAAAACAGTCAGTACGCATTGACGGCAACGATAGAGCGACCCTTTCGTCCCGCAATTCCACTGTTAAGTCTTTGACCAAAGATGATATTCGACTATAATCCGTGCTGGATAAAGAGGAAAGAGATACCTCGTTATGACCGGTTGAATCCAGGTTGTCTTTAATGGCCGCCATTATCTCATTAGGCGCTCTCTCCCTAAAAGGTCTATATATGATCCCCGCCTGACAAAAGCGGCAGCCCCTGGTGCAGCCTCGCATGATTTCCACCATACAACGATCATGGATGACCTCGATAAAAGGAACAACCGGCCGCGTAGGAATGGGTACGGAATTAAACTGGGTAAGAGTTCTTTTTTTAACAGGATAACTACCGTCGTTTAGCGGAGCAGACGAATATCCTTGTTTATCGGTCGGGTAAAACGAGGGAACATAAACACTGTCAAGCTTAGCTAGAGCTTTAAGCAACTCATTCTTATCGTTACCGTCCGCATACTTCCAAGCTCTTTGTGTTTCCAAGAGTTCTAAAACAAGCTCTTCCGCGTCTCCAATCACGAAAATATCAAAAAAATCAGCTATCGGTTCGGGATTAAGTACACCGGGACCGCCGCCTACAACTAATGGATAAGATGAATCGCGTTGACTTGATAAGAGAGGTATGCCTGCTAAATCCAGCATGTTTAATATATTTGTATATGTTAACTCATGCTGAAGAGTAATTCCGAATATATCACATTCTTTTACCGGTCTTTTGGATTCCAATGTAAATAACGGTATATCAAATTCTCTTAATTTCGACTCCATATCCGGCCATGGGGCAAATACGCGTTCCGCGGCAAATTTAGAGTGTCTATTAATAGTCTCGTAAAGTATCTGCAGAGCCAGATTTGACATGCCGACTTCATATGTATCGGGGTAGGCTAGAGCTATATAGATATCAGCGTCGGCTTTAATAACAGAATTCCATTCACCTCCGATATATCTGCCCGGCTTTTGCACATCCATTAAAATATTATTTAAATTATTAATATTCTTCATTAAAAATATCGCCTTACCTAAATCTGCGGGCATATATGCTTAACAAGATACCAAAAGCGAGCATATTTGTAATCATTGCACTGCCCCCATAACTTATAAACGGCAACGGTATGCCGGTGATCGGTGCTATACCGATAGTCATGCCAATATTTATCAGGGCTTGAAAAAACCACATAGAAGCTATCCCCGATGCTAATAGCAGGCCAAAATAATTTCTCGATTTATAGCCGATGCTCAATGTTCGCGATATTAATAGAAAAAAACCGAATATCAGCAAGCCGCCGCCGATAAACCCAAATTCTTCTCCTATGACTGAAAAGATAAAATCAGTGTGGCGTTCAGGCAAAAAATTAAGACGTGATTGGGTACCGGACATAAGGCCTTTTCCGGTGAGCTTACCTGAACCGATAGCAATCATGGATTGCCTTAAATTATAGCCACTGCCTTGAGGGTCTATATTGGGATTAATAAAAACCATTAATCTCTTGGCTTGGTAGTCCTTTAATATATGAAATTGGAAAACAGCCGACATAAGAAGAATCCCGATCAATAACAATATAAATAAATGCTTTATCCTGATACCGGCGGGAATAAGCATTCCTAAAGTTATCGCCAATATCACCATAGCGGTTCCCAAATCCGGCTGTATGATTATCAGTATCAGCACCGGTAAAATATACAGAAACGACATAAACAACTTTTTACCGTCTAAGAGATTACCTTTATAATTCGCAAGAAACGCAGCTAAGGAAATGATTATGGCGATTTTAGCGAACTCGGAAGGTTGAAAGTGGAAGATTCCAATGGAGAACCATCGTTGCGCACCTAAGGCTGTCTTGCCAAAGATAACTATGCCCAATAGAAATACGATATTTAACACGTAGATAACGGATGCGTAATATTTAAGGCGAGAATAGTTATAAAAAGCTATAGCTATAGCTATAATAAAGCCACCACTTGCCCAAATCAACTGGCGTTTAACAAAAAAAACACTGTTTCCGCTCTTATCGGCACCGCTGCTGGCGGCATAGACCATTAAGACCCCAAAACCGGCCAATAACATAATCACACCAATGATGCCGGGGTCGATGCGTCTCCATTTAGAATGTTTATCTATAACACTATTCATAAGCTTTTCCGTTTATAACTAAGGTTATCTAGAATTATCCACAGCCGTTGTCGGTGCCGCTTTCACGTGATATATGTCACTAAGAATGCGACGCGCGGCAGGGGCGGCGATTGAGCCTCCGTGCCCACCCTGCTCCACCACTACCGTAATGACGTATTTAGGGTTATCGGCAGGAGCGTAGGCGGCAAAAAAAGCGAAGTCATCTTTACCGGCCACTTCTGATGTGCCGGTCTTCCCCGCCACGGGAATAGGAAAACCTCTAAAAATTCTCGAGGCGGTACCCTCGGGTGATGTCGTAACTTTTTTTAAACCAGCTTTAATATCTTCAAAATAACTTGCCGGCAGAGAGATGGTACTTTTTATTTTTGGCGATATATCAGCGACTACCTTACCGTCAGTCGTTAATATTTGCTTAACGATATGTGGTTGATAACTTACACCGTCTTTTATAATTGTTGAGTAAACGACAGCCAATTGTAACGGCGAGAGCAAGACGTCTCCCTGGCCAATAGCCATGTTGACCGTGTCACCCGGAAACCAGGTCTGATTTTCCGGCCAATTTTTATTGAACGCTTTTTTCCATTTCTTATCCGGCACCCTACCTTTAGTCTCGCCGGGTAAGTCAATCCCCGTCTTACTGCCTAAACCTAATTTTCTGGCCCAGAATTGTAATGCCTCATTATCCTTTTTGTATAAGCGATAGCTTAATTCATAAAAGTATACATCACAAGAGACGGTGATAGCTCTAAGCAAATTTACCTTACCATGGCCCGATCTTTTCCAGCCCCACTTGGTCCAGCCGCTGCCCCAACCATTCCAACGCCCTCTACAAATAAATGTAGTCGCGGGATTAACTATTCCATTCGCTAAACCGGCCAGCGCCGTTACCACTTTAAAGGTTGAACCGGTCGGGTAACCTGACATCAATGCTCTATTATTCAATGGATAAGATCGGAAGAGCGCCGTGTAGGGAAGGGGGTTAGATCCCGTGGGTCGCGGTATCATTAAAAAAAAAATAATAAAAACTACAACACATGACCACTAATA
>CAJVYJ010000136.1 GCA_913009475.1 uncultured Actinomycetes bacterium
GACTGTGACGACCAACGAGAAGGTGTACTAAGAGAGAAGTATGAATGCGAACACGAGAATAGAATGGAAGTGTATATAACAGGAATGAGATGAAGAAACAATATATAAAGATATATGTATTAAAGATAATATTTGTGTGTTTTTTTTTTTTAATGATACGGCGACCACCGAGATCTACACTCTTTCCCTACACGACGCTCTTCCGATCTATGGATAAAGTAAGCATAGATGAACTGGAAAATGGGACTGCTGTTTCTCTGATAAAAAAACACCATCTTTAGATATTCTTATGCGTTTAAATGCTTAATTATCAATTGACTTTGACGACATTCGAGTATAAGCTTGAGCGTATGAACAGATATTCAGATAAATCAGGTTCTCACATTATTAAAGATTATATAATTGATGAGCGGACGCTGGAGACTATTCGGCGTGAGATGGTTAGTCGGCAGACAGCGGAATCTATCGCGGATGTATTTAAAATCATGGGTGATCCATCTCGTGTAAAAATTATCTATTCTCTGTTACAAGCAGATCTTTGTGTTAGTGACCTGGCGGATGTTGTCGGTATCAGCCAATCAGCAGTCTCACATCAGTTACGGTTGCTGCGAAATTTCCGACTGGTCAAGTCGCGTCGAACCGGTCGAAAGATCTTCTATTCGCTTAATGACCATCATATTATTAATCTTTTATCAGAATGCTTGGAGCATATTAAAGAAGAATAATTATTATCTCAATACTCAAGCCATCCGGTCGGCTTTGAGTGGTTCAGCCATTTCTTGGCCAGTTCGGCATCGATTATTATCTGTTTTATCAGCGCCTCAACGGCTGGAAATTTTTGCTCATTTCTAAGGTATGTTTGCAGTTCAACTCGGACTCTCTCACCATATATCTCTTCAGAAAAATTAAAAATATGGGCTTCCAGGTGAACGGCCCCGGGACCAAAAGTAGGGTTGGTGCCGACATTGATTACCGCTTTTTTAGGCTTGTCGTTTAACCAAAGGTAGCCTGCGTAAACGCCTTCTTTAGGCATACATAGGTCATTATCTATCATTAAGTTAGCGGTCGGGAAACCAATCCCGGTGCCGCGCCCGGCTCCTTTAACAATCCGGCCGGTAACAAAGTGGTATCTTCCTAAAAACGAGGGGATATTCTCGACTTCACCGGCGGTAAACATATCTCTTATCTTGGTGCTGCTGATAATCCGTTGCTCGGTTTTTAGTAAAGGTATCGCTGTAACTGAAAAACCATTTTTTTGGCCATAATGTTTCAAAAAGGCAATGTTACCCGCGGCCTTAGCGCCAAAGCGGAAATTGGCGCCGACAAATAATTGGGAGACATTGACTTTGCCGACTAAGATTTGTTCGCAAAATTCCGCCGGCGTTAAGTTGGCTAATGCCGGTGAAAACTCTAGCAAAAATAGATAATCAAGCCCAAAACTATTGATTATTCTAATTTTAGTATCGATGGTAATTAAGTCGCCGGCCTTTTCTGACGGCGCCAGGAGCGTTCTTGGCCTGCGGTCAAAGGTTATTAATACGCTGGGCTTTGCGTTAAATTTAGCGGCATCTGTTGTCTTTTTTATAATTTCTTGATGTCCTAGATGCAGACCGTCAAAAGTGCCTATCGTAACATTGGTCGCCGGTTGAATTTTTTGCGTAATGCTTCTTAGGATATCCATGACTAATGATTATAGCTTTAATGCTTTAATTGAAAAAGCTCTAATCCCGGCCGGATAAATTTTGATTTAAAAAACGATTGCGTAGGAATAAGTAGAGCGGGGCGGCCCGTTTTTTTAAGAGACGTTTTAACCATCTTGATACGCGTTTGAAAATATTCATAACCCAAGTAAGCGATCGATACGGCAGCCAACGAAAAAGGAATATCCAGTCAAGCAGTTTTTCCAAGGGAACACCCAAAAAACGCGGCAGCCAAAACGATAGACTGTACAAATGCATGAAGGGGCGAAAATACGCGGAAACAAACCGTATCTCAGCGCGCTTAAAATTAGGTTGATTCAGTAAAACGCTATCACCGTAGTTGACTTTCTCCGGCATAAACGCGGTTGACATATCATAAGCCTCGGTATGGGGATAGGGATAGAATATGGCCGCCAACACCCGGTTGGGCCGAATTCTCGCGTTAAGTTTGATGGTGTCTAAAGCTTTCCGACGGTTTTCAAACGGCAATCCGACCATGTTATAGGCCAGAGTGGCGATACCGTATTTACGGCAGTTATCAAAACCTCTAATAATCTGTTCGTTGGTCATCCGCCGCTTTAACACATCTTTACGCATATCGAAATTACCGCTTTCCACTCCGAAATGAATACGGTAACAGCCGGCGTCTTTTAAGGCTTTGGCTATCTCATCGGTTATCATCGAAGCAAAAGCGTTACAAGCAAAAGGGAGACCTATCTCCTGCTTGTATAGTTCTACAAACTTAAAGAACCACTTCCTTCTCAGGGGCAAAATATCGTCAAAAAAACTGATATATTTAGCTTGAGGAAAAGATTCCAAGTCCTTTTTTAAATAGGCGACGGCGACTTCAGGTGCGTGAAAGCGGACATAATGTTTCTTATTGGGATATAGGGCGCGAAAGTGATGATTGCAACAGTAAGTACAGAAAAAAGGGCAACCGCGTGATAATATCGCCGGGGCCGTTTCTATCAGTGAATATTCCAATTTATCATAATCAAACAAGGCAAAATCGGGCAGCGGAATGGAGTCGAGGTCCTCAATTAACGGGCGTACGGGATTTTTCTTGACCTCCCCATCGGGCATGTTTACCCACAGGTTTTTGATATCGTCCACCGGCTTACCGTCCGCTAAAGCGTTGGCCAGGTCCAGCATCGCGCCTTCGCCCTCACCGAGGCAGACATAATCGACACCGTCACAGGCGATTGTTTCGTCAGGATCGATAGTAGCGTGGTAACCGCCGGCTAAAACCGGCACATTGACAGCGGGCTTGCACCACGATAGAAAATCTTTTACATAAGGAAAATTACTGGTGCGAGCAGCTACCGCGATTAGGTCGGGCTCGTGTTTTCTAATATTATCAGTGAATTCAGACTGGGACGGCGGATACAAAATATGGTATAGGGAAGTCTCATGTCCGCCGGCTTGTAAATAAGCGGAAATGGAGGCCAGCCCCTCGGAGTAATAACCTTGTAATTGATGAGGGTCGGGTTGGGCTGCGAAATCTGGATAAATAAATAATATTTTCATAATTATAACTTTGCTCGCGGTCAATGCATGGTATCACACTAATCCAATATATGGTAGTTGAACCTAATGGGGGTCAGGTCTTGCATTTTCGCATTTTAAGTTCAATTCCGTATTTTTTTTTGATACCGTCATTCCTGACTCCGATCGGGAATCCAGCATAAAACGCTTATTTATAATCGATATCAAAATCTCTCTATTCATGGTCATTCTGAGGATTGTTATTCGGCCACTTGTCATTCTGAACGTCAGTGAAGAATCTCCCGGCCGCCAGAGGTTCTTATCTTTTCATCATTCCGTGTTGTGCCTTTTCACTTTGCATTTTGTACTTATCTTCCCTCAACCCTCTCCGCTCTCCCCTCCACTTGAGACTCATTCGCTATTCGTTAATTTTTTAATTGGTATTAATAAAAGCAAGCAACCACAGAACAATTCTTAAGAATTGTTCTGTGGTTGCTTGCTTGAGAATAAATATCAGAGAGGATTTTTTAAAAGAGTTTCGACAAAAAGCATAAGTTAAAATTGACAGGCGGAGCTATTTAATTTACTATCATTTTTCGTGTAACAACTTTATTTTTTGAGAATAAAGTATTTGAGAAATAGTTTTAATTCGGGGGGATGCCCGAGTGGTCAATGGGAACGGGCTGTAAACCCGTCGGCGTAGCCTACGGAGGTTCAAATCCTCCTCCCCCCACCAGAGTGTTTACCAGGGGCATCTGCGGTGTCAGCCTGCGATTATTTTCGGGTCGAGTACCAACACGTACACTCGGCCTCAAATAATCTTGGTTTCCTACCATCTATCCCCTGGTAAACACTCTGGTCTTCAGTTTGTGGTTGGATTTGAACCTGATGGGGGTATGTTCCGCGGGGGAAGAGGCTTCCCCCGCTGTCCAGCGTCAAGGATTGGGATATATTAAAGGGAAAAACATGGGTTTTCCCTTTAAATGAGCGAGCGCCCGGGCGCGGTTTATGCGCTAGTGAGTGAGTGGTTTATATCCTCCTCCCCCCACGAGCGAAAGATAAAGCCGAGCGTTAGCGAGGCTGCTGATTTCGCGAGTCCCTATTTACGATTTACAATTTACAGTCTTTGCGATAACCTCCCTGGTTATAGTCGCTAACGGCTTTTCTTCCTCTCGCGTAAATCGATAACCTAAACCTTATTATCTTTTTCGATTCATATCCCAGCCGGAGATTTAAACTCCATTAGCTTGTTATTTATCTATATCTAATGTATCGTATAAATCGTAGACAAAAAAAGGGGTAGAAATGAATATTAAAAACGCGAGCATAGCGGTACTGTTAATTCTTACTCTCGGCTTTGGCATTGGATTTGGCTATTACTATAATCAAGCGGCAAAATATAAAGACACCGATAAAAATATAACCTCATTAAAAAAAGAAATCTCACAATTAAAAAAAGATATAAAAAAGCAAAAAGCCCGGAGTGATAAGGAAGTTGCTGAGTTAAAACGTAATCTTGCTAAGCCGGTTAAAGTTAATGGTCAAGCAAATGGTATACCTCCTACGGTCAATTCAGCTACCAGCCCTAATATGGATGTTATCGCTCCGGCGAGCGGTGCTACGATTTTAAATCCGGTTGTCGTTGCAGGTAATGCCGTTGCCTTTGAGAACACCTTTCAAGTGAGAATAAAAGACGGAAATGGAGCTGTCATAAAAGAAGTTACAACCATGACAAACGCGCCCGATATGGGTCAATTTGGCAACTTTTCAGTCTCAATTAGTTTCCCCACACCCTCAACTCCAACGGGTACTATTGAAGCTTTTGAGTACTCAGCTAAAGACGGTACTGTAACAAACTTGACCGTAATTCCGGTCAAGTTTTAAAGTCGAGTTCTATAATAATTGCTTATTCAATTATAATCCGGGCGGTTGACTATGGAAAGATTTTTGCTATTCCCAGCCCCGCTGGGAATAGCAGACGTAAATATTATTCTTAAACAGTCTTGATTTACAACTTATACTCTCATGTTTTCGTGTATTCCTGCCGGAGATTTAAACTCCATTAGATTGCTATTTATCTACTACTTATGTATTGTATATATAGTAGACAAAAAAAGAGGCGGACATGAATATTAAAAACGCGAGCATAGCGGTACTGTTAATTCTTGCTCTCGGCTTTGGCATTGGATTTGGCTATTACTATAATCAAGCGGCAAAATATAAAGACACCGATAAAAATATAACCTCATTAAAAAAAGAAATCTCACAATTAAAAAAAGATATAAAAAAGCAAAA
>CAJVYJ010000137.1 GCA_913009475.1 uncultured Actinomycetes bacterium
TTTTTTCAAGCAGAAGACGGCATACGAGATATATCAGTGTGACTGGAGTTCAGACGTGTGCTCTTCCGATCTTCCGGTACCCAGCGTTAAGGCGATAAAATCATCCCAATCGCGACCGGCGCCGGAAATATTTTCTCCCAATGCCGCCAAGTTGGCATCATTATCTATAAAAATCGGCAAATTAATTTTTACGTGAATCAAATCCCGTAAGTTTAAGCCCGATAAAGGAAGATTGGGGCTCGATATAACCATGCCCGTCTTATATTCAACCAGTCCGGCCAGCGCTATGCCTATGCCTCTGATTTTTTCATCAGAGCGGGCCATCGCTTTATTAACCAGCTCAAGTAGAACATTAACTAATTCATCCACTGCTTTCGGCGTAACTTTTTTTACCCTATCTTCAATTTTTCCATCGTCTTTAACTACGGAAACTAGAAGTTTCGTGCCGCCGATGTCCGCCGCTATTACTGCCATATATTTAACCGCTCTCTATTTGGTCAATGATACGTTATCGTCTTTACCTTGACTCTGATAGACTATAACCAAGTTTCGGCCGCTCTCTTTAGCAATATAAAGCGCCTCGTCAGCCCGATCTATCAACTGTAAGTCATCTTCCGCGTCCGTGGGATATGTCGCGACGCCAATACTAATGGTTTTTCTTTCCACTTTACCATCTTTATTAACCGGAAAATCAGTAGCAGCTACCGCCATACGCATACGCTCAGCCACATCCTGAGCTTTCTTGCCGGTATTCGGCAAAATAACAGCAAACTCTTCACCACCATAACGACAGACTATATCGACTGTCCGCACTTGCTTGCTTAAGACTTTCGCTAATTTTATTAAAAACTCATTACCGAGCCGGTGGCCGTACTTATCGTTAAAGGGTTTAAAATGATCGATATCTATCATAGCTAATGATAGTTTGCTGCCAAACCGGTCGGCACGCCGGCGTTCTTCTTCCAAACGGTCGATAAAATAACTATAATTATGCAGACCTGTCAGCCGGTCCACCATTAACAAGCGTTCCAACTGCTTGCGGCTGTTTTGCTCTCTGCCGACAAACCAGCCGATTAACCCACTTATGAGCAGTAATCTAATGTAAGTCACGTAATCAGGCGGCGCCGGCAATAACACCAAACCCGCGATAACGGCAATAACGGCCGCGATTAAAGCGCCGGGCAGATAAAAAAACAACGCTGAGACTATTGCCACCGCTTCCAGGAGATACCAGTAGTTATGATTATGAGTCATGGCCATGGCGATTACTGTCGCCAGGCTGATTAACATTAATGTGGAGAAGGCAAAGATTTTATCTTTTTTCATAGGATTTTGATTTTAATCGGCCGCCGAGCGTATATACCGCCACTTTATACATACTTCCTATTTTATCATAGAACGATTTCTCTTGGGCAAGCTACAGCCATGTGCCTAAGTCTACGGCCATCTGGCGTGCCGGCCGAAAAGTACCGTTGGCCGGTCAATAAAGAGAACGTGGCCGAAAACCCAATCTGCGACGCTCCACCCCTCAAAGTAAAACAATACTTTGAGGGGCCCGGGTTATCCTCGGTCTCATTTTGCCTATGTTTGTCGCGTGGCGGCACCATTACCCCCCTCCCCCTTGACGGGGGAGGGCCGGGGTGGGAATGAATAGTCACTGCCGACCACCATACGCGCCTTTCAATACTTTGCATGCTCTTGTTTCCAATACACCTCTTTACCTGGATTCCCAGTCAAGCTGAGAATGACAAACGTAAGCGAGCTGAGAATGACAAACGTAAGCGAGCTGAGTATAACAAAAAGCATCAGCTTTCACGGGCGGGCGCAAGGCCCGCCCCTACACGTTTTACGTCTTTACCCCTAACATTTTATCTATCCTCAACCATAAGGTACCAGAAACTGGCGCGCTACACATCTCGATCTACGCTCCCTTAATCTCTGCGCTCTAGCAGACTAGACAGTTTATAAAAAGAAGGCTAATTTATGTAGATAAGAAAAACTAATAGTTTATTTTAAAGAAAATATTATGGACCCTAAGATAGAACATTTGAGAAAAACATCTATATTCGCGGAATTCAGCGACGCTGAACTTGATGAAGTCAGCCGGCTCATTGTCGAGCGGCGCTTTAAACATGATACCGTTATCTTTCATGAAAGCGATCCCAGTTACGCTTTTTATGTCATTAAAGAAGGGCGCATTAAAGTCTACAAACTTTCGGAAGACGGTCGCGAGTTAATAATCGGTATTTTCGGCAACGGCGGCGTCTTCGGCGACGTACCCGTCTTCGACGGCGGCCCCTACCCGGCGAGCGCGGCCGCCATGATCGACTCCGTAGTCTGGTCCATCAGCCGGACCGATTTTGAAAAACTGGTAAAAAATCATGCGGACATCTCACTTAAACTTATACGGGTACTGGGACGCCGGCTCCGACAAGCCCATAATGTCCTACGTGATATGGCGCTAAAAAATGTACCGCAGCGCTTAGCAACCTTATTGATTAAATTCATAGATGAATACGGCACACACACTGACGAGGGAATATTATTGGAATTACCGCTTTCGCGCCAAAATATCGCTGAACTTATCGGCGTCTCCCGCGAAACAGCTACCAGAGAACTCTCAAAGTTCGCTAAAGCCGGGCTCCTTAAAGTCGACGGCCGCCGAATTACTATTATCGACCGGGATAAACTCAGTATCTGGTCGGCAAAATAATTAATGAATAAAATGTGACTAAAATCACACTTATATGTGACACAAATCATTTTTAACTTCCTTGATTTCGGTTATTCTATTAAAAAATAGATTAAGGAGGTACGAAAATGAGTGAAGAAGAAAAGGAATCATGTTTTGCTTGCGGAATTACCGACGATGAACGGGTCTTGCTCTCTTGCAAGCACGAAGGCGAGGATAAGTGGGTATGCGTACGTTGCTTGCCACCGTTGATTCACGGAAGTTAATTAATACCACTATATTAAAGGAGAAATTAAAATGAGCGTTACTAAAGATATGACTATCGCGGAGACTGTACAAAAATATCCGACGACCGTTGAGGTCTTCCAACGTTATGGTATGAGCTGCTTGGGATGTCCGGCAACCCAATTCGAGAACATAGAACAAGGCGCGACTGTTCATGGTATTGACGTTGAGGAACTGGTTAAAAAACTTGACGAAGCCAGCAAAGGTTAATAGTCGTTATGGATATACTTGGTATTGTTATGCGCTGGCTGCATTTAACAGCTGCTTTCACCTGGCTGGGCGGACTGATATTTATGAATGTCGTCCTGACACCGGCGGTAGCGCCACGCGGCATACCGCCGCAGTTTATTCGGCTGATGGGGATGAAACGCTTTAGCCGTTTCGCCTGGGGCAGCATTGCTGTTTTAGTCATAACCGGCATATATAATACGTCTACTGTTCTTAGTTCACTGGCTAATTTAATTACCACTACTTACGGAATCGTGCTGCTGATAAAAATCATAGCGGTAGCGCTGATGATAGGGATAACCGCGGAAAATAATTTAATCTTGGCGCCTAAGCTGATGGCCGGGGCGCCCAAGCCGCCCAATCCGCCTGATAAAAAAATAACCGGCATTCAAAAAACCTTGGTGAAACTCTCCTACGTTAATTTAATCTTAGGTTTCACCGTCTTGCTGCTTGTAGCGATTTTAAGAGTAGCGCCTAACTTTTAATTTAGGGGGACGTTGTTGCTTTAGGGAGTAAAATGAAAGTCGATAATATAGATTTAACTCATTTGGTCCTTCACGGCGTGCCACTCTGCTGGTTAAAGGTACCGGCAAGGGTTCACGCCATCGGTTATCTGCGCTCAAACCATGACATTGAAGATATCAAAAAACGTTTCTTATCCCTGGCATCTACCTTTGGATTGAATCCTGAGGATGTAATCTTTACCGACACCAATGCTTTTGCCCGGGCCGATAAACAAAACCTAATCCTGACTCTTGATATCCAAAATAATCACTATACCTTCCAAGCTTGGACCAGACCAAAATGCCAAGATGATTTTACTTTTGGCCGGTTACCTGATTGCCCCCAAGATTTTCATTTTGATACGGCGGAAAAATTAACCGAGTTGGATATCCTCCTCTCCGACCATGACCTGTCTGAGAAAGTTCCTCAGCTTTTACCGGGAATTGATACTTTGGGAAGCTATATATTGGGCAATGACATTAAAGTATTCACCAATTTTCAACCTGATGAACACGGCCGAGAGCGCTACTTGATCTTCCCGACGACCGGAAATATCAAGAGTGAGCAGTCAGAAGTTATTATTGATAATATAATAAAACTTGAGAATAATTTTCACTTGTTGTCACTGCCGCGTATGAAATATAACGACGCGCTCAATCGTTTAAGAAAAATCGAGGATAACGGCACTAAAAACTTGGAGGTCATAAATAAAACCCTGCCGGATGCCGCCACTAATATCTTAAAAACCTGGCTTAACCAGTTAACGGCCGACTTTGCTGAACTGGCTAAATTGGCTGAGGAGTCCAATCGACAATTTGCCGATACTTCAACCTATAAAGCAGCTATTCATGAAGTCTTCTCTGATTTTCTGGAAGAGCCGATTGAAAATTACGCTCCTCTATCAACACCGGTATTGCGCAGTACGGATAAGATCAGCTCCGATCATATGAATCTGCTTAATCGAATTGATAGGAGCGGTAAACAAAAAACAAGTATAATATCCATCATTCGCACTAAAATCGATTTGCTGCAACGCGAACAAAGTTTTGCCTTGCAGTACAGTATGAATGAGACCAGTAAAGCTCAGATGGCCATGCAACAATCCGTGGAGGGCCTATATGTCTTTATCGTCGCCTTCTACTTGACCGAGCTGGCTAGAATTATTTTTGAGGCCTTGGAAAGCCGGGGTATAATCCACTATTCACCAAATATTTTAGCGGCTTATTTTATCCCGGTAGCCCTTCTGGCGGGCTTGTTGCTCTCGGGCAAGATAAAACATTGGTGGAAATGGATAAAAAATAAGCGACGTTCTGATGCTCTTTAAGGTTGAGATATTTAGATAGGAGATAAATATGGTTTTTAAAGGCTGTCCCGGTGGGGACAACATTAAAATACCGGAGTTGGAAATCGTCACTTGCCCCAAATGCGGCGGTGAGGTGGAGTTTTTCACCCGCGATAAAAAATCAGCCTGCAGCGATTGCGGTTATGTCGTCGTGCGTGACACCGAGGCCTCCTGCATTGATTGGTGTCCGATGGCCGAAGAGTGTTTCGGTAAAGAAGCCGTAGAAAAATACAGAAAGAAGTCCGAGTCTTAAATTTTCATCCAACCGCTAAGTTGTTTAGTTTATAATACTTAATTA
>CAJVYJ010000138.1 GCA_913009475.1 uncultured Actinomycetes bacterium
GCAACTACTAATTAAAGACAACAGAATGTATGGGGAAAAAGACAACGTATACAAGTATATACAGGATCAGTACAACGAAAAGTAAAGCTGTTATTGATTCTCTTTTTTTTTTCATGATCCGGCGACCACCGAGATCTACACTCTTTCCCTACACGACGCTCTTCCGATCTAAAGGGTCCCCAATTACCACGCTTGCGCCACTTTATTTGACCGCTTTTGGCATCTAACGCATAGAGGTATTTATGGTTATTTTCCTCTCCACTTATATAGACAGTGTCGTTGGCAATCACGGGAGGTGTATCAACGGCATTTAGGCGCGCATGCCACTTTTCCACACCATTTTCGGTATTGAGCGCGTAGAGATAGTCATGATTGTTTTCCTTTCTTGATACATAGATGGTATTGTTGGCAACTGCCAAGGGCCCCTGATCATCACGATTGTGCCATCTTTCTCTACCGCTTCGCGCTGCTAGCGCGTAGAGATAGTCATGATTATTTTTCTTCATGGCTATGTAGATAGTATCATTGGCGATCATAGATATCCCGCCATATTTTTTTGACCACAACAATTTTAATGGTGGCTTGGGCCCGGTGGTCGAGGCGCCGGTGTTGGCGGCGTTGCCTCTTATGCCGGACCAATTAGCCATGGGGCCGCCGCCAAAGATAAGCGGATAGGCGAAGACGCCGACCAGAGCCAAGACGGCAACAAGTAAAAAATATTTAAGCGGCTTTAAGGAGATATTAATATTTGGCTTGGCCGGGCTTTGATTAATCTGAGGCGGCGGAGTGACTTTTGGCACCACTTCGTCAGCAAGATTGAGTGATTTAGCGCCGCATTCTTGGCAAAAACTATCCCCCGGAATAATTTCAGCTCCGCATTGGTGACAAAATTGTTTGGTTTTGATAACCATCCGATTCCTTAAACTATTACTGCTTGTTAATTTTATCACAAGCAAACGTTTATTTGCTATTATTTATTATTATGAATATTATTATGAAAACAAAAACTATTTTGTTATTAAGTATCGCCTTATTTTTAATTATATTGTTGCCGCTGCCGGCACTGGCCGCGCCTCAGGGGAAAATAGATTTTATTCGTGACGGTGATGTTTGGATTATGAACGCTGACGGGAGCGGGCAGAAACGTCTATTGTCAAAAAAAATAATAGATAAAGATGGATATTATAATTTTAGTAGTATTTTTTGGTCCCCTGATGGAAAAAGGTTTGTTGTTAAAACCATGCAGTCACCTGACAATCCAGCTAATAATGCAAATCCCGGAAACTTCCTAATAGCTACAGCTGAAGGTAAAAAGATAGTATGGGGCGATTTCATACCTGAAAGAGGGCTAAATATTTACTGGTCGAGAGATAGTAAATTCATCTATTTTCCTGCTTGGCAAAGATCGGGCGATTTGCTGGGGATTTATAAGTTTGATGTAAGGTCTGGTAAATCGACTAGACTGCTAAAAATACCATCATATTCAGAGATTAGTTTGTTTGCTGTATCACCTGATTATAGAATAATAGCATACGGTATTTATGGCGAGTCCGGGGAAGCTAATAATTTATTTATGTTTAATATTAAAAATGAACAAAAAAATCAGCTAATCCAAGCTAATTTGATTAATCAATGGGGTGATACGATTTCAGATCCGGTTTGGAGCGCCGGCAGCAAAAAATTATATATCCAAATTTCGCCGCCTGGTAGTCCTTATGGGGGTATTTATAGTATTACTATTAAAGATCATGAAATAACAAAGTTTGGTAAAGGAGGACGGCCTGTTAAGCTATCGCCGGATGGCAAGAAGTTATTAATTAATCAAAAGATAATTTCAAATTTAGAAGGTCTTGCCGATTATGAATCACTTAAAGTCATTAATTTAGAAGATATGAGTGAAGCTAGTATTGTGAATGCATCCACGGCAAACAACTACTTTGAATCCTATTATGGTGACTGGTCGAATGATTCGAGATATATGGTTTTTGAAAAAAACTTTGACGTTGGAAATTATGAGCTGTGGATAGCCGGTGCCGACGGCACCAACCCTCATAAAATCGCCGACAACGCCGCCGAACCCGCCTGGCAGCCGCGCCCCACAAGCACAATCCCCATTTTGCTTATTCACGGCTACCAAAATGCCGGTGATGTTTGGGGCGGATGGGTAAAGTCGGCAAGCAAACCTCTATATATTAGTGATAAGGATAAATTTTCTCTATATAGCGCTGAAGATAATTATATCTTTAAAGACAAGTATGTTCCTTTCTATACATTGGATTATGGAGCGCAAAACAAAGGCCATATTCCTGATGTAGCTAAAATATTGCCTAAAGCAATTGAGAAAATCAAAGCAGACTCAGGTGCCAAAAAAGTAGTAATTGTAGCCCATTCAATGGGCGGGTTACTAACTAGAGAATATATGGAGAATCTACTGTCGACTAAATATCGCCGTGATATCGCCGGTTTTATCTCTTTGGATACCCCGCATGAGGGGGCGCGTGAAATACATACAATCGAGAAGATCAAATGGATATTGCCGGTAGTTGGAGGCATAAGCGGCATTGCCGGTGCAACTCTGCTGGAAAAATATTTCGGGCCCGCCGCCCAAGATATGAAGCCCGAATCAGAAGTGATGTCTCGGTTAAATCAAGGCAAGCTTCCCGCTAAGCCGGAAAAATACGGGTTTGTGGTGGGCAACTATTATCCTTTCTTTGGTGACGGGCTGGTTGCCATAGAAGAGCAGATACCGTATATGTCCAATAATATATCAAATCTGCATAGCCTAGTTGATTATGAAATAACCTTCATAAATGCCGTCCATTCCGGATTCGTTAAGCGCTGGGGAAGTAAGTGGCTCTCCGGCAGCGAGGAAAGTAATACTCAAGGCGAAGCCATCCCCATAGTCGATCACCAGCAAACCAAAGACTATGTGGTTAAGCGCTATAACGAGATTATAAAATGAAGTATTGTCCCAATTGCCATAGTGAAAATGACGATGACGTACTTTACTGTGAAAGTTGCGGGGTACGGTTTCCCATCGATAAAAAAAGTTACTTAAAAGTGGTTATAATCTCAATCTTGGCGGCGGTTGTTGTTTTAACTTTATTAACCGTTGCGTTTTTTTATTATAAGAGCATAGCAAAAAGCCCGAAACGGCAAAAAGTTGAATCAATTGTCGCTAATGATTTGAAGTTGTTTAAAGAGAAGAAATACGGTGTTGTTTATAATCAGCTTGCCGACAGCGACCGGAATCAAGTCTCAAAAAAAGAGTGGATTAAAAGAAGTAAAAAGGTTGCTGATTATGCCGGTGATATACAAAGCACCAAGGTCTTAAGCGTTAAATACTTTAGTAAAGATAAATCCGTCATAATAGTGGATTTGGAGATAAAGTTCGCAAAACTAAAGCAACCTGTTAAATCCTCAGTCTTTTGCATAAAAGAGAACGGCCGTTACAAACAAACAATGCTTTGGGGAAAGACTATAAAACCCAAGATTACCGAGGTGCGTTAATGCCTGAGTGGAATTATATTGCGCTTATTATATTCCTCAATTTCAATATCGCTGCGGTCGTAAGAGTTTCCATAAGCAATTAAAAGCGGCTTAAACAGAGTCGGTGACTTTGACAAATCTGATTTTGGCGGTTTAGAGTCAAATGCCATAAAATCAATCGGGCCATATCTGGGAAAGTTAACTCTAACAATTATGGTATGGTGTAATAACCATTTATATTCAGCCCGTGTCAACCTTCCCATGTCTAAATTAGATTCATCATCGCCGTCATGGCGGGCGTCTTCAAATAATGATTTCTTTAAAGGTATTATTTTCGCCTTATCAAGATTTTGTATGCCGTCATGTTTTAATTTTGCCAGAATTTTCGTTTTACCACCGTTTGCCAGTAGCGGATAGGCCATAAAGGCAGTTAAGACTAAACCGGCAACAAGCAAGAAATATTTAAGCGGCCCTAAGGAGATATTAATCTTTTGCTTAGCGAAAGTTGTTGTGGTTTGAGGTGGCTGACTGACTTTTGGCGCCACTGCGTCAGCCAGATTAAGCGCTTTAGCGCCGCAATCTTGGCAGAAGCTGTCGCCGGGTATAATCTCACTGCCGCATTGGTGGCAAAATTGCTTGGTTTCCGTAACCATTGACTTCCTTTATAGTGTGATCGCCGGTTAATTTTAGCACAAGCAAACGATTATTTGTTATTATTTATTACTATGAGAATACGAGTTGGTTTATTTTTCAGCATATTAGTAGTAAAGAGAAAAGATTTCAGTCAAAGAGTCTATATCTACGCGGCGCCGCCTAAGACTATGTTATAGCTAGCGAATAGTAAATAATATATAATTAATCAGTAGATGTTTAATGAAAAGGAATAAAAATTAATTGTCAAAATTGTGGCGCGAAAAATATTAACGAAGCTTCGTTTTGTGTGAAGTGCGGTGTTGATTTGAGTTCGTTCCATCAAAAGGACTCGTCTATTAAAGACGAACCGATTAATAGAAATATTAAAACTGGCAATAACCAAAGCACGATAGTGTCGCAAAAATGCCATAATTGCGGGGTGGAAATATTTGAAAATATTGAGTTTTGCGAGGATTGCGGTGCGAAAATCAATGTTCGTAGCCTAACAGCATCGAATGCGGGGAGTGATTTCAAACTATGTCCAACCTGCAAGCGTCAACTACCTAATGACGCTGAGTTTTGTGGTAGTTGCGGGACTACTTTAACGGAAACATCAGCCTTTGCTCCGCAAATCTTTATAAAAGAGGATGAGTATCAAGATAAGTCGGCGCTGAAATTAACATCGGATGTAAAACATTCCTTGAAGCCGGCTTTTATACTATTTGGAATAGCAACACTAATAGTAGGGTTAATTAGTGTTTTTTTTATGTTTCGTACGCGGACAAAAATAATTACTAATTATCAGGTGGAAAAATATAAAACGACACAAACGAGTGACCCTAACTTAATGCAAGGATTACGTTATCAAAAAATTGTTGGGAAAAACGGGAAGCGTGCAATAAAGATAAAAATCTGGACAAATAGAAAGGGAAAAGAGATAAAACGCCGTGTGGTTTCTTCTAAAATCATTATTAAACCTGTGAGTGAGGTAATAAACGTAGGTGCTAAGACAAAGAAAGATGTGATTATTGAAGTAAAGAATTTGTTGACCCAATATCTTGAGGCGCGAAAAAGCGGAGATTTCGCAAAGGTGCTTTCATTATCCGAGCCTAGTAGCGTTGAGATCGGAAGAGCGTCGTGTAGGGAAAGAGTGTAGATCTCGGTGGTCGCCGTATCATTAAAAAAAAAAAAGAGAGAAGAAAAAAGATGTGAGTGGTG
>CAJVYJ010000139.1 GCA_913009475.1 uncultured Actinomycetes bacterium
TTCAAAAAATCCGCATCTTCAGATAGAATATATAAAAATAGTTTCAATTTTGGGCGATTGGCTCAGGGGGAGAGCGCTTCCCTGACACGGAAGAGGTCACAGGTTCAAATCCTGTATCGCCCACCAGAGTGTTTACCAGGGGTGTCTGCGTTGTCAGCTGGCGGCGGCTATGCGCCTCACGTATAAAGCATACGCTTTACTTATAGCCGCCTGGCTTCCTAGCATCCATCCCCTGGTAAACACTCTGGTCTTCAGTTTATGGAGGATTTGAACCTGATGGGGGATCCAGCGGCCAACTGTGTTTTTAATGTTTTACATACTCTGGTTTCAATGCACCTTTTTACCTGGATTCCCAGTCAAGCTGAGAATGACAAACGTAGGAGAGCTGAGAATGACAAAAAGCGTAAGCTTTCTTCTCTTACCTCGCCATGCTCTTATTACCCACTACTACCAGGCAAAATGAGCATGAAACTCGAGTTTCATATAAAAAAGAGCATAATGCGTCAATAAAAATAACTAAATGATAAAGTTTATGATTTTGCCCGTGAAGACGCTACTCGATAGCTTATTTGGGTATGTTATAGGAATCATGCGTTACCTGCAAATACTTTTGTCCGAAGATAAACGTGACGCTATTTTGCGAGAGCTGGAGAATAACAGTGTCGATTACGTGGTCACAGAGGAGACAGGCCACGGTGGCAATTCTTCTGTCGTCTCTTTCGCTTTGCCGAAAAACGCGGTCGAGCCGGTTCTTAATCGCTTACGCCGAGTCGGCCTTAATAAAGACGCTTTTACAATTATCCTTAAGCCGGAGATAGTAAATGCTCGCCATTTTAAAGATTTATTGGGTCTTCATAAAAAGAAGGAAATAGCTCAAAGCGAATTAAAAGCTCGTGCTGAGGAGATGGCGCCGTCTCTCTCAACTTTTCTCATTATGACGGCTATCAGCGCGATAATTGCTACTACTGGTCTGTTGACGAATTCAGCCGCTGTTATTATCGGCGCTATGGTTATTGCTCCATTGATGGGCCCGGCTATGGCAACCAGCGTGGGCACGGTAGTAAGCGATACAAAACTTTTTTTAAGAGGTATTAAACTGCAGGCCATTGGTGTAGTCGTCGCCATTATCAGTGCCGCTGCTTTTGCTTTAGTGGTAAAACAAGCGTCATTGATACCATTTGGCCTGAACATTACTACTATTCCCGAAGTCCGCAGTCGATTGATACCGGATGTATTGTCACTATTTATTGCCTTAGGTTCCGGCATAGCCGCCGCTATTAGTTTATCCAGAGGGGTCTCCTCGGTATTGGTCGGCGCGATGATCGCCGTGGCTTTAGTGCCGCCCGCGGCTACTGTAGGTTTAGGTATGGTTTGGGGAATACCTTTGGTGATGTTGGGTGCCGGAGTACTGTTGCTGGTTAATTTGTTGGCGATGAATATTGTTTCACTTCTGGTTTTTTGGTACTTGGGTTACCGACCGGAAAATATCGTTCAATCAAAAAGCGCCCGGATTTCCACCTTAAGGCGGGTGGGTGCTCTAATTGTAATGTTGGCCTTTCTATCGATTATTTTAGCTTCAGTGACTTATGTGTCATATGAGAGCGCTGCGTTTGAAGAAAGGGTGAAAAAAGAGGCAAAAGAGTTCTTCAAACAGCCGTCTCAAAAAAAATATCAGTTGCTGGAGACTAAAATCCAGTTTCGCATAGTCGATGTCATATTCTTTGGCGAAGTGCCAAAAGTAATTTTACTGGTTGCCAAAGATAAAAATGTTCAGCAGCCGGAATTAGCTAAGCAGCTGGATAGCTACCTCTCCAAGAAGGCCGATTACCCCGTCGACGTTCAATTACGTTTTTTGGAAGTAGCAGAGTCGCGGTCTAAATAGGCTAAATAATCTCTTTTTAACTACTGCAATAAATGATTTTATGATTTAATAATATTCGGCTACATTTTGTTAAAACAAGAGGCGGGTGTGGCGGAATGGCAGACGCGCATGCCTTAGGAGCATGTGTCCAAGTGACGTGGAGGTTCAAGTCCTCTCACCCGCACCAGAGTGTTTACAAGGGGTGTCTGCGTTGTCAGCCTACGATTATTTTCGGGTCGAGTACCAACGCGTACACTCGGCCTCAAATAATCTTGGTTTCCTACCATCCATACCCTTGTAAACACTCTGGTGTCCGATTAACGGTTTACCATCGGCATCTACGTTGTCAGCCTGCAAACTTTATTCAGGTCGTATTAAGTATCGCTAATGTTGGCGAAAAGTAAGAATTATTTATAGATATCGTGGTACTTCTCTTTTAAGTCTATAATTGTCTCTATTTTACTCAGCGCCGCTGTTTGATCATGGTCGGCGACGGCTTGGGTAAGGCCGGCAGCTGCGTCCTCAAGTTCTTGGATAGAGGGCAGCCATTTGGCCTTGGCTCGTTTTTTGAAAGCTGTTACCAAGCGATTAAAATGGTCGATGGCCGCCGCGTCTGGGAACTCATTGTCTCTCAAGGTTCTCTTAATAGTAAAGAGAGTTTTCTCCATATCCTTCTTTAGCTCTTTAAGTTTTTTCGGCGGCAGGCCGGTGGCAACGACTTTTAATCGTTTATGCTTTTCACTGCCAACCGCGTCATTACCGGACGCGGCTATGCCGGCTCGGGTCGCGTCTTTATCCCACGCAAAGCTGATTTTTACCTTAGCCCGCCCCTCTTTTTCTTTATATTTCAATTTAATATCCAGTACCGGCGGTAATTTAATTTCCGCTCCTTTAACCGAAACGCTTTTTCGCTCAATAATGCGTCTGGAGATATCCAGGAGAAACTTGGCCAACTCCTCCGGTGACCCGGTAGTTCTTTCTTTTAGTTTCATATTCCCATACCTTTCCTAATTTGAGATTGGGGGTCAGGTCTTGCATTTTCGCATTTTCAAGATAAATCTGCGAAAATGCAAGACCTGACCCCCAATGTTATTTTCGATAAACCGCGGCGTAGAATAAGATATCTTTCAGTTTTTTATCCTCAATAAAGCCGGCTTCCGTCATCGCACTGAGGATTTTATTTAGTAACCCGGAGGATACCCGGTGCTCACCTAAGAACAAACGGCCTTCGGGTTTTAACACTCGATAAAGTTCAGCCGCGGTTGGGGCCAGCTCTTTTTCCTTGGCTATCTCCTCGAAAACGTTGGCGGCGAAAATAAAATCAACGCCGGAGGTTGCTAAATTTGTCGCTGAGGAATTTGCCAAAAGTGTCTCGATATTGGCATGAACGGCAAAATGTTTCTTTCTTCTTTCCATCTTATCCAACATTTGCTTTTGTACATCTTGGGCGATAATCCTGCCCTTTATACCGACTTTAGCGGCAAGATGTTCAGTAAAAACACCTGGGCCGCAGCCGATTTCTAAAACGGTTTGTCCTGTGTTTATGCCCACTAAATCGACGATACTAGCCGGGTTCATAGACCATTTTCTAAAAGGATTAGTTAAGACAAAGGCGAGCCAATGGGGAAACGGGCTTTTTGGCAATTCTTGTTTGGTCATAATTTCTCCAATATATCAGTTTGTGGATATATATTATATCTGATATAATCAGTTGTCAAGGAGATGAATTATGTCGCACCATAATCGACATATAAAAAAAGGAAAGAAATATTTTAAAAAATTGGCCAAGCGTTACGCGCCGGAGTTACGTGATCTTTTAATGCTGTGGTTTGTCAGCAAGAAACCGGCGCACGGCTACGAACTGATAAAGCGTTTTGACTCACTGGGCCAAGAGGCCCTCAAGGCCAAGGCCAACCGCATCTATCCCGGCTTGGAAAAGATGAAGGAAAAAGGCTATGTTAAATCTGAGCTCGATACTACCCAAAGCCAAAAAAAACCTCGTAAGGTTTACACTCTCACCCCCGAAGGCAAGGAGCATCTTCTCAATGAAATAGATGAATTACGGGCCAGTCTGGATTCTCTGAAGCTATATCTGGATGAAATAGACGCCGATATTAGATAATCTTCCACAGGTTTTGGGTAAAAGTAGTTCAACTGGCACCCAAAAAAATGGAAAATGTCTAAAGAAAAAAAGTTTTCAGAAATTAAAAACCAGTTATACTTCGGCGACGAGATGGAACGCCTGGATGCTTGCGATAAGCTTGGTATCATTGCCAATGACGAAGCCGCGCAGCTGCTGGTCACATGCCTAGGCGATTCAAGTGTTTATGTTCGTAGTCGCGCCGCGAGCCGGTTGGAAAAAATCGCCGGCAGCGGCGTCTGCTCATTATTGTTAAATCTATTGCGTGAAGAAAACGCTTTTCTGCGCGGGCAGGCGATGCGCTTATTATCTCGTTTAGGCCCGCTCGCGATGGAAGCCCTCAGTCGGACAATAGCGGATGAGGATGACGATATGCGTATATTAAGCGCGACTGTTCTGGGAGAGATGAAAGACCCCGAAGCGGCTGACATTTTACTTGGTGCTTTGGCCTCTGACCCTAATATCAATGTACGCTATATGGCGGCTGAATCTCTAGGTAAAATAGGTAACCCCACAGCGATTCCTTTTTTGCTTAAGACTATTAAGAGCAGTTCTTATCTGGCTTATCCGGCTATCGAGTCGTTGGGATTCTTAAAGGCGGCCGCGGCGGAGGCGTTACTCCGAAAAATAGTTGAGCAAGACGATTGGTTACGGTATCCGGCGATTGAAGCCTTAGGCAATATAGCTGCTCCTGCTTCAGTCGATACCATTATTAAACATTTGGACAATGCCAACCCGCTTATTCAGCGTGCCGCTATAACGGCCTTAGCAAAAATAGAAGCAAAAAATAAAATGCGGATTTTCGCGCGTATTAAATTCAACTATATTAATGTGTTGGAAAGTGCTCTGGAAGATGATGAAGCGGAAGCGCGACAAGGAGCGGTCACGGCTCTTGGCTGGGTGGGAAGTATCAAGCAAGTGAAGAATCTGCTTACTAGATTTAGCGATACCGATGAAAGTGTGCAAATAGCCGCGGAAGCAGCTGTTAAGAGAATAGCGAAAAGTGATATCAGCGGTTTTCTAAAGTTATTATGCGAGTCCGGCATAACTCACAAAGAGACATTGGTTACTATCCTGGGTGAACTGGGAGAAAGTAAATCAGACGAGAGAATATTAGACTTTTTACTCGATGCCGTGCGTGATGCCGGTAAACCTATCCGTGTCGCCGTGGTTAAAAGCTTAGGCAGCTTTAATGATAAACGAGTGGTTTCCGCTTTAATAAAATGCTTAAGTGACGAGGAAGGTAATATTCGCCGCTGGTCGGCTACTTCGCTGGGGCGTTTGGATGCGCTTGACGCTGTTCCTGTATTGACGAAAATGCTG
>CAJVYJ010000140.1 GCA_913009475.1 uncultured Actinomycetes bacterium
TTTTTTTTTCAAGCAGAAGACGGCATACGAGATATATCAGTGTGACTGGAGTTCAGACGTGTGCTCTTCCGATCTCCATAGGTCGGGAACGAAGAGAGTCGTCACCAGTCAAAATAGAGAAAAAGCTCTGGCCTACTAAGATGCCCGGTAAAATACGGATAGCGGTTCCTGAATTACCGGCGTCAAGAAAATTATCCGGCTCTTTTAGCCCCCTAAGACCGACTCCCCTTACCAGAACCGAGGAATCTTGACGCTCTATAAATACACCCAGTTGACGCAAGCATTGAAGGGTGCTTAAACAATCGGCCGCGGTAAGCAAGTTGGTAATTGTTGTTTCCCCCGCCGCTAAAGCCGCGAAGATAAGCGCTCGATGGGAAATTGATTTATCACCAGGCACAAATACAGTGCCTTTTAACCCGGTTGCCTGCGTAATTTTTAAATCCAATACTTGCCTCGCTTTTTATTGAAATAATAACTAAAGCTTCAAACCTTTTTTAATGCCGGTAAATCCGGCCTTATTTAAATCGATTATAGCTTTATCAAGGCTGGGGCTGTCGCTGACCATCAGACGAATAATACCGCTTTTCTTGCCGGTATGAAATATTTGGATATCCTCTATATTTATGCCATGGCGACCAAAGGCTAAACTAATGCGGCTGATTACACCCGGACTATCGGTTACCGGTATCTCCAACTCCTGTAATCTAACTTCCGCCCGCTGGACCAAAGAGAGTGATTGACGCAGTTTCCTGGCTAATATTAGCTCATCTCTTAATTTATCGGTATCATCATCCCTTAATATCTCCGCGATTTTATTTAACCTTGCCATATAACTCTCCAAAGCCTTCAAAAGCGCGGCTTTGTTTTCGACGGAAATATCGACCCATAGATCCGGATTGCTTGCGGCTATTCTTGTCATATCACGAAACCCACCGGCCGCGAAGAGTAATATATTGTCTTTCTCTTTAGTGGAATCCGCGGCTGAGTTAATCAAGCTGGCCGCCAATATATGCGGCAGATGGCTGACGTTGGCTACAATACTATCATGCTTATCAGGTGACAGGGCAATCAATCGCGCGCCGATATTGTTTAATAAACCATGAAGGCGCTCAAAAGCGGACGGACTGGTCTTGTCCGTGGGTGTAAGCACATAAACAGCTCCGTGAAATAGAGTAGCACTGGCCGCGATAACACCCCGCTGTTCCGAACCGGCCATAGGATGTCCACCGATAAAACTACCGTTTTCAGCTAATATCGCTTCCGCTTGCCGGACAATATTACCTTTAGTACTGCCGACATCGGTAACTATGGTCTTTTCAGCCAAGAGCGGTTTTAAGCGCTTGATAATAGGAATTATTAAGGATATTGGCAGACAAATAAAGATAAAATCCGCATCGTCGCAAAAAGCGCTTAAATCATCGACTGCCTCATCTATTACACGAAGTTTTAACGCTTGTTTCAGATGGTCGATATCATCGTGGTAACCGACTATCTTACTCTTGGGCCAACTTTTCTTAAGCGCCAGGCTAAGAGAACCGCCGATTAAACCAACGCCGATAATACCAATCTTACGCGGAGCTTTCATGTAGATAGTTTCTTCCCCAAGGTGGCGGCAATAGGTTTGATCTTGGCCATTAAATCTTTGAATCCTTGAATATCGAGTGCTTGCGGACCGTCACACAGCGCTTCCTCGGGATTTGGGTGTACCTCGACCATAACGCCGTCAGCACCGACAGCTAAAGCCCCCAAAGTCATCGGTGGCACCAGCTCAGATTTTCCCGTAGCGTGGCTGGGATCGACAACCACCGGTAAGTGAGTTAATTTTTTAAGAATAGGAACAGCTGTTAAATCAAGCGTCGCCCTGGACGCGGTCTCAAAGGTGCGTATGCCTCTTTCGCAAAGAATTATTTTACTGCTCCCGCCCTTGACTATATATTCAGCCGCCATCAGTAATTCATCAACAGTCGAGCCAAAGCCCCTTTTCAGCAATACCGGCATATGAGTTTTACCGGCTTCTAGTAAGAGTACATAATTCTGCATATTGCGAGCGCCTATCTGTAAAACATCAGCGTATTTAGCTATAACGTCGATATCGCGAATATCGAGTATCTCCGTAACAATCGGGAGACCTGTCTCTTCTCTTGCCTGTGCCAGTAACTTTAGGCCCTCTTCTTTCAAGCCTTGAAAGGAATAAGGAGAAGTTCTGGGCTTAAAAGCGCCCCCGCGCATAAAAGCCGCTCCTGCCGCTTTAACCGATTTCGCAGCCAAGCTCATCTGCGCCTGAGTCTCCACCGAACATGGCCCGGCTATAACCGCGAAGGTACCGCCGCCGATCTTATGTCCGTTAACATCTATGACTGTGTCCTCACGGCGAAATTCACGGCTGACAAATTTATACGGTTTAAGGATGGGGATAACATTTTCAACCCCGGGAATCGCTTCCATCGGCATATTTTGTATCGCCTCGCGATCGCCGATAACGCCAATTACAGTTTTAAACTCACCGCGAGAGATATGAGCCCTAAGGCCCGCTTTTTCCAAGCGCTCGATTACGTGATTTATTTGAGCTTCAGTTGCTGTTTCCTTCATTACCACCATCATGGACGTCTCTGCCTTTCTCGTAGTCAAACGGTAATTTTGTAACCCTATTCTAACGCCAAGTTGTTTAAGTGGCAAATGCTTTAAATTATTGTGCGAGTCTAAGGTTCCAGGCCGAAAAACACCAACGGCCGGACAAAAAGGAGAATACGGTCAAAAGCGTGTAGGGGCGGAGTTATTGTCTTCAAGATATCTTTCCAAAATCTTTACAAGACGGCGGTTCTCGCGCGACGTGCCGATGGTCACACGAACATAATTACTATCGGGAAAAGCACGGACAATCACGCCTAACTTTTGCATCTCCTTAGCAGCTACCAGAGCGTCCTTGCCCATATCAGCATAGATAAAGTTAGCTTGCGAAGGAGCGAATTTAATATTTAACCGCTTTAATTCTCCTTCTATAAACGTTTTTTCTTTTAAATTATCGGCGGCACGGCGGCTAATCTCCGTATCGCAATCAAGGCTATAATAAGCACCTACCTGGGCGAGCATGTTAATATTAAACGGCTCACGCACTTTTTGAATGGCTCCGACGAGCTCTTTAGGCGCGACCGCGTAGCCGATACGAGCACCGGCCATACCATAGATCTTGGAGAAAGTACGGAAGACCACAATATTAGGATAATCGGAGAATAACTCCAGACCTGAGATATAGTCATCACTGTCAACAAACTCAAAGTAGGCTTCGTCAAAAGCGATAACCACATCACTCGGAACTTGCTTAATAAACTTCATTGTCTCAGCGCGGCTAACGATGGTGCCGGTGGGATTATTAGGGTTGCAGACAAAAACCACTTTAGTTTTATCGGTTACCGCCGCCGCCATCATCTTTAAGTCATGACGGTCATCGGCCAGTGGTATCTCCACTGCCTTAGCTTGCATCATCTTCGCCACCAGCGGATAGACGACGAATGAAGGCCAGGCCATCACCAGCTCATCGTCCGGCTCAGCCAAAACTTGAGCCAATAAACGAATCAATTCATTGGAACCGTTACCGATAATGATATTTTCAGCCGGTACCTTAAGACGTTCACTAAGTTTGGAGACCAGCATCCGACTACCACCGTCAGGATAACGGTTAAGTTGTGACACCGCCAGGCGCATCGCTTTTTGGGCCAATTTAGTCGGCGGGAGCGGCGACTCATTGGAAGAGAGTTTGATCAGCTCTTCCAGCTCCAGCTCATCTTTTAACTCCGAGACGCGTTTTCCCGCCTGATACGGCTTTATATCATTTAACAGCTCCCTGACTTTCAGGGGACGTTGTTGCTTTCGTTGCATAAATTTTCCTTTTTTCACTAGGCAGTATTATAGCAATAATAGAGTGAATGTGGGAGAGGGAGATGTGTAGCCACAAAGCTTGCTTTGCTTGTGAGTAATTTATAGTGCCTCACGGGGTACGTGAACATGAGAACATGTGAATTTCATCTGTTTGTCATGAGAGGCGCATGTTCGTATTTAAAGCTCTCATGTTCCCATGTCTCACGCTCACATGCTCTGCAATTTGCTAGGCAAATTGCTGTCATTCTCAGCTTGACTGGGAATCCAGGTAAAGAGGTGTATTGGAGCCAGAGCATGTAAAGCATTAACAGGCACGGTTGGCCGTGGATCCCCGATCAGGTCGAGGATGACAAACATAAAGTGGGTCGAGAATGACACGCGTAGTCGTACTCTCTTCCAATAAGGGACTTTTAATTAATATTAACTTCAATAAATAAAATATTAGGATATTTAAAAAAAGTAAAGCGACCAGAACAATGACGTACTCTAAAACAGGTTATTGTTTCGCGGTTTTCTTGGAATGTAGTACGTATATTGTAGTACTCACATCTTATCAAGCATTAATTATTTTTTAATGTAATTCAAGAAAAGCAGAACGTCCCCTAAGTTACTAAGTTAAATTAATATCTATAGGTATTTTCACCCGAAGGTGGATAATAGAATGCATTCACGCCGATTCCAGTATCATCCATGATTATGTTCGAACCATTCCCATGACAAGTAAGAAAACATTGACGACTGCCGGTTTGATATGTTAGGGGAAAGAATCCTCCTATGGTTCTTGTCGTTGCATAGGCAAAAAATGTCGGCTTGCTAAAAGATCCAGAACCTGTATTTATGCCCGGCGCAAAATTAACTAAGTGTGACTTGTATCCGTCGATAGGTGAAGAGCTTAGATGTAGATTACTCATGCTACCGTCATAATAACCATAATCTGTATTCGGTGCTTGTTGATTGCTATGTATATCGTAGTGACACACACGACATATCGCCATACCACCAGTCCACCAACCGACCGTTTCATTTAAAGCCGTACCTGTTAAATGTTTCTTGTGTAAATTAACACCTGTATTTGTATCAAAGAAATTTGTGTAATAAGGACTAGTACTACTACTTAATAATTTACTCTCATCATGACAGAGAAAGCAGAGATCAAAGTTACTTTTGTTAAAACTCGCCGGCAGACTGGATAAATCCGTGCGATAGTTGGCCCTAAGTATGGGCGCATAGTTGGAACCATGCGGACCACTAGGATCAAAGGACGTGAGTACCGGACCAGGCGTAGTACTGGTATCATCGCTATTATGGCAGTCGGTACATTTAATGGTAGAGTAACTGCTTAATCCACCTATAAGCGTATTATTAAGCGCCGTCGACTGATTACGCCCCGAGATCGGAAGAGCACACGTCTGAACTCCAGTCACACC
>CAJVYJ010000141.1 GCA_913009475.1 uncultured Actinomycetes bacterium
TTTTTTTTTTTTTTTCAAGCAGAAGACGGCATACGAGATATATCAGTGTGACTGGAGTTCAGACGTGTGCTCTTCCGATCTGGAAGAGTACGGCCGCATAGACAATGTCCCCAAGTCGTTGCCGGCCTTGGCTATGGCACAAAAGCTGCAAAAAAAGGCTGCTAAGTCCGGCTTTGATTGGCCGAATAAAGACGGCGTATTGGAAAAATTATCCGAAGAGACAGCTGAATTTTTTGCGGTTGCAGACAATGACCCAAGGAGCAGGGAAGAGGAGTTTGGCGATATCTTATTTACGCTGGCTAATCTGGCCCGCCACTTGGGGGTTGAAAGTGAAACGGCCCTAAGAAGGGCCAACAACAAGTTTCGACGGCGTTTCAGTATAATGGCCGACTTAGCTCAAGACCGTGGTGACAATCTCAACGATTTAACCTTGGAACAGATGGAAGAGTTATGGCAAGCGGCCAAGAGGAACTAATTCCAACTATCTTTATAATTTAATCCTACCCCATTTATCCCAACCGCCGACCCTTAAGGTTTTAGAACAATCGGCGATATAAACAATAACCCTACAGCTTTTATACAAAAGTGACGATAAATACTAGATGAAGTCTATCTAGGAGGTTATACAGCTGTGTTTGGCGAGAAAGGCTTTGCTTTTATAGATAGCATAATAGCACTGACTATTCTGCTGGTAAGCGTATTAGCGCTTACTTCATTATTTGTGTTTGCTACTAATATTTCCGAGAATAATAAGCTTAAAACTATTGCCGTTAATTTGGCCGGCCAAAAAATAGAGAAAATTAAAAGTCTGCAGTTTTCCGATGTCGGACTGGAGAATGGAAATCCGCCCGGCCTATTGCAACACAATATATCTCAGACTGTCAACGGAATCGTTTTTAATATTAAGACTCAAGTTAGATGGGTCGATGATGCGTCTGATGGTCTAACCCCTCAGGATTCCGACCCTCGTGATTATAAGCAGGCCACAGTCGATGTTTCTTGGCAAGCCGGATCTTTACCTGGTGTTTTTAAACTTAGCACGGCCATTGCCAAGCAATCGGAAGATCAAATCGCCCAAGGCGGAAACATCGATGTCATTGTAAAAGATACGGCCGGGGCACTTTTAGAGGACGCCAAAGTCGATATTACAACCGGCCCGTCAAGTCCGGTCAATGATTGGACGGACGCAGCGGGAAAAGTATTTTTCGCCATGCTTCAAGCCAGCAATACCGTGGGTGATTATAGCTTAACCGTCTCCAAGTCCGGTTATATCGTTAGGCCCGATCTAGTCTTGCAGACAACAACCATTGCTAATGGGGAAACCAGGTCTTTAGAGTTTATTATGGCTAAACCCGGGAGTTTAAGTGTAACTTTGGTCGACCCGCTTGGAAATACTATTCAAAAGCAGTCAAAATTGACGTTGAATAATCCTGATTCCGGACAAGTTAAATTTAATCAACCTAACGGGTATTTTGATATTCAGCAGATGTTTCCGGGGAGCTGGGAAGTAATTCCTTTTGCTACCTCATATGATTATACGGGAGCACCAATTACGGTGGAGATTCTACCCAACAATTCTGCTTCATTGACAATC
Source organism: uncultured Actinomycetes bacterium (assembly GCA_913009475.1). Lineage (GTDB taxonomy): Bacteria > Actinomycetota > Aquicultoria > CAJVYJ01 > CAJVYJ01 > CAJVYJ01. The sequence continues at coordinate 1,595 of CAJVYJ010000141.1, forward strand.
ACAATGACTCCCAAGCCTCAGGGTGAGTTAAAATTAAATGTTTATGACGGCGTAACCGGGAATAAGATCCCCGACGATGATGTAACGATTACAGATATTGCCACATCCGACGCTATCACGGCTAAAACTGACGTCAATGGCATGCTTGACATACCTCTGGCAGTCGGTACTTATGATATTACTATAGAAAAAGCCGGATACGTAAAGCAAGCTAAACAAGCTGTTATTGTTGATTCTACCGTAACCGCGCTCGACTTTTATCTTAATCCGTCAGTTGTTTTTGGGTCGATTTTAGTAAAGGCAAAAAGGCGCAGGAACGGAAAGCCTCGCGCTAACGTTTGGATAAGGGTGGTCGGACAGAACTATTATAAGTACGCCCAAACCAACAGTCAGGGTGAGGTCTTATTCGATAACTTAACGCCCGGTAACTATACAGTCTATCGCTGGCGTTCCGGCTGGCGTTATCCTAGGAGTGTTAAGGTCACGGCGGGGCAACAAGTTGTCAAGGTATATAAATATTAGGGATAGGTATGTTTAACTTATTAACCAATAATGAAAAGGGTTTAACTCTGATTGAGTTAATTATCGGGGTCGGCTTAATGTCTCTGGTTTTACAAGGTATTTATGCTTTTCATTACTATGAGACCAAGTCTTGGGATAATACTACGCGCTCAATTGCGGCGCGTACCACTGCCCAACTGGCAATCAATCGAATCAGCCGGGATATTAGGGGGGCCCAAGTTATATCCGAGACGGCGCCGGCTATTGAAGCAGCCGATAAAAACAGTATCATTTTTTACGCTGATGTTGATAACGACCAGCAACCCGAGAGGCTCCATTACTATTTGAGCGGTACTAAACTTATTAGAGGAATAGAAGAATCTCAGACAACTAAAGAGCCGTGGGTCTTCAATGGCGTCGATGATGTAAAAACGACCTTGGTTAAGGATGATAGAAACAGTGCCGCGCAGCCTTTGTTTCGATATTTTTCAAGCATGGACGTGGAAGATACAAACCTTCCGCTTAGTTCGGCGCGGCGGTCAAAAGTCACCTTACTAAAAATTAATTTAAATGTCGATAAAGACCCCGGGAAATCTCCGGCACCGGTCCAACTGGAGACCACGGTTGATCTAAGGAATATAAAATGAGGATAATTATGTCTAGGATACGAAAACGGGCGAGTTTCATATTAGATGAAAAAGGTTTCTTCAGCACCGCTATTGTAGTCAGCATTCTTGCCATGGCATCCATAATGAGCATTGCGCTGCTTTTGACGACAAATGTTGATGTTTCCAATACTAAGCAAGATGAGTTGGTACAAAAGAGCCTATATATAGCTGAGGCCGGCATTAATAACTATCTTTGGAAGATGAATCAAGATGAAAATTATTATAAAACTACGGTTGATCCGGCGCAGAAGGGGTGGGTGACATATCAGGACGGCTCTTATTCTTTGTCCGTTACTCAGACACCGTCCAGGCCCGGAGTCATCCTTGAATCCACCGGCCGCATTGTAAATGTTCAATCGGGAGGCAGCACGGATACCGTTTCCCGAAAAGTCAAGGTAAGAATTCAAAAAAAGAGTTTTGTGCACTATTTGTATTTTACGGATTACGAAACCGTCGAAGGGACGGGAGATAATATTTGGTTTATTACCGGTGATATTATCAGGGGCCCTTTACATACGAATGACGGTATTAGCATTGACGGCAGCCCTATTTTTAAAGGCAAGGTTACAACCAGCAGAACCATCTACAAAAAGAGCGGCAGTAATCCGGATTTTCAGCAAGGTTATGAAGAAAACGTACAACCGTTGGAAATTCCAACTACCAATCAGGAGCTTAAAACATGGGCGTTGGTAAACGGTTATTATTATTACGGTCAAACTACTATTAGTTTTCTCAGTAGCGGTAGTTTGAATATAACTAACAATAATAGTTTATCGACAGGACCAACAGGGATTGTGTCGATGCCCTCTAACGGCGTAATTTATATTGACGGTCAGGCAGGCTCTAAGTTTAATTCAACCAACGGTGATGCTTATGTCAGTGGAACTCTTGCCGGAAAACTGACTATAGGGACTAAAAATAATATTTATATAACCGACAATGTTTTATATAACGATCCTAACTCGGACGTGCTTGGCTTGATAGCGGAAAATTATGTGTTTATTAATCATCGTGACAAGTACGGCAATGATGTCGCGCCTACTAATATTGAGATAGACGCCGCTGTTTTCGCGATCAATCACTCATTCGGTTATGAGGATTACGCTTACGACGTGAAGGGAACGCTTACCGTAAAAGGAGCTATCGCGCAACGCTATCGTGGTCCGGTGGGCACGTTTTATTGGTCGGGGACGAAGGCATCCGGCTATTCTAAGAATTATTGGTATGATGAGCGTATGCTTTATACGCAGCCGCCACACTTTATTGAACCGCTTAACTCGGGTTTTGAGGTTATTGATTGGAATGAACTTTAAAAGCGTATAGCGCTGATTATTTTCTTATGCGACCGGTCGATATAAATTTTCGGCCGGTTCTTTATTGTCCAACCCTTTATCTTCGTTCGGATAATAAATAAAGACAGGATTTAATTGTTAAATAGTCTCAACTTGCTAATATTATAAAACTATCGTTAAATAAGACGCGGATATGAGGTCTCTCGGTTTTAGCGGTATAAAAAAGGGAAAAACGTAATCTTAGGGAGGATAAATGACGATTATTAACGCAATCATGGCTAGAGAGGTTTTAGATTCCCGGGGAAATCCGACGGTGGAGACGGATGTCCTTTTAGCCGGCGGAGCTTTTGGCAGAGCCGTGGTCCCGTCAGGCGCTTCTACCGGTACTTTGGAAGCGATTGAATTAAGGGATGGAAATAAAAACAGGTTTGCCGGCAAGGGTGTATTAAAAGCGGTAAAGAACGTTAATGAGGTAATCGCTCCGGAGTTGTTGGGCCAAGATGCTTTGCGACAGCGCGATATCGATAGTTTCATGATTGACCTTGATGGTACGGCCAACAAAAACAAGTTAGGGGCCAACGCGATTTTATCGATCTCCATAGCTGTTGCCCGCGCCGCGGCCGCGGCTTTGGAATTGCCGCTCTATCAATATTTGGGCGGTCCCAGCGCGCATCTGTTGCCCATACCGATGATGAATATCCTCAATGGTGGTAAACACGCTGATAATAGTGTTGATTTGCAAGAGTTCATGATTATGCCCATTGGGGCTGATTCGTTTGCTCAAGCCTTACGGATGGGGGCGGAAGTATACAAGTCATTAAAGATGGTTTTAAGCGAGGAGAAGATGAGCACCGCTGTCGGCGATGAGGGTGGTTTCGCTCCTAATTTATCATCAAACGAGGCAGCCATCATCTCAATCATAAAAGCGATTGAAAGAGCGGGCTACTATCCCGGTAAAGATATTTATATAGCTCTCGACCCGGCGGCTTCGGAGTTCTATCATGACGGATATTATTTTTTAGCCGGTGAAAATAGACAGCTCTCGGGAGCGGAGATGGTTGACTATTATAAGAATCTAGTGGAAAAGTATCCGATTATATCTATAGAGGATGGGATGGCTGAAGAAGATTGGCAAGGCTGGAACCTCCTGACCAACTCAATCGGCTCTGAAGAGATCGGAAGAGCGTCGTGTAGGGAAAGAGTGTAGATCTCGGTGGTCGCCGTCC
>CAJVYJ010000142.1 GCA_913009475.1 uncultured Actinomycetes bacterium
AATGATACGGCGACCACCGAGATCTACACTCTTTCCCTACACGACGCTCTTCCGATCTATAATACCGGCGCCTTATACTTAAGCGCCAGCTTAAAAGGGAAATAGTTAAACCTGACGGAGTAACCGAGGAAATCACAGGCCACACCGCCATGATCCAACCTGGGACCATCTATCAGCATAATTGCAACACCACCGTTCTTTAGATGCCTGACAAACGTCTTTTCCGATTTACCCGCCGGCTGGCTTCTTTCTCCGCTGCTTAAAAATAAATATTTTTTGCTGATTAAAAATCTTGGCTTCATCTTCGAGGTATATTCGAAATTCTCAACAACCTCACTGGCTATAATGGCCATAACATGAATATTTTGTTGCCCCAACGTAAATAAGCATAGTCCCGGACCGTAATGAGCTCCCACCAGTACGGCGCCTCGGCCGTTTTGGACGCCCTCATCAATAAATTATATGTTATCAATGTTCATATACCTACTAAACATCGCATTGATTTCATAAAACAATACCGTCCAAACCGTGTCTCGGCCTGACTGAATATGATACTTAAATACAAAAAACCAACCTGGACGACTTTCCACTCGACCGGCAAAAGCGGCAATCGACTTCCAACGTTTGAAATCTCGCAAAAGATAGCCAAGCCCCAATAACATGCCTAAAGTGTCGGCCATAAACGCTTTGAATGGAAGTAACCGAACCAAGAAGCTTAAAACTTTTATCCCGGTGAATTTTAAATATAAATTGGCCCCAAGCAGCATGGCTTTATATCTTTTCAGAAAAATTGACATAACTTCTCAGGCTAAAGTATTTATGGGTACGGTGGAGTTAGTAATCGAAGACGCAATCAGGATTTCGTCTATCTTCATGCCACGATGCAGAGTAGTGTGAGTGTCATCAGAAATCACATAATGCGAATCGATTAGTCTAACTGTTTCAACGTCATTTACCCAGGCGCATACCTTAACCGGTTTACCCTGAAGCCTTATATACCGATTGAAAGGCGTACCGCCATAAGTAAAATCGTCCTGCTTATTTAGATATCTGAGAATATCAGAGATAAAGATGCGTCTTAAGGGTTGATTAACACCAAAACGCTGTGCTGATCTAATTGTGACCTTAAAAATAATCTTACTATAAGTCTCAAGCGGCTTAATAATAGAATCAAGCTGCTCACACTTGATAAACAGATAAATACCATCACTTTTCTCCTCATAATACGCTGGAGATTCCGCCGCGCAACTGGGACAAAGACTTATCGTATCGGCATAATGACTATTCATATTTATATCTTAAGCGAAGTAGTGTCGGAAACACAAACGGTCGGCCGAACATTATCCATAAACTCAATTTTAGTCTGGTCTAAACGATTGATGTTAATTTTAATTATTGAACCATTGGTTATAGGTACTTTTAACGCTTTAAGACCTGCCGTGAGTACTTATCCAAAATAATATTGATAACGTTGGTGTGGGTGATTAGAACGATAGCCTTCCCGAAATGTTTTGCTTTTATCTCCCCAAGAAAGTTATTGACGCGAGAGTGAAAATCTACCGCCGATTCCCCCATCTGAGGATTAAAATCAATCGGGCCCACCTTCATACGCCTCATCCGCCGTATCATAGTTATCAGCGGACCGCCCTCGTAAACGCCAAAGCACTGTTCTCTAAGCCTTGAGTCAAACACAATATCCGGCCTTTCACGTTCCCGCATAATAATTTTGGCCGTCTCAACGGCTCGCCCAAGGTCACTTGAATAGACCGCTTCAAACTGCTCTTGTCTCAAAAGTCCGGCGAGAACTTTCGCTTGCTCTTTTCCTTTTAAAGAAAGCCGGCCCGGCCACCCCTGGCCTTGTACAATTCGCGCATCGTTCTCCAGTGTCCGACAGTGCCTTATGATTATTAACTTTAATGAGCTCATTTTATTATAATATCACTCATTAATTCCAGAGACACCATACTTATTTCAAACAAATTTTTATAATCAGTGATTGATTGTTCGCTTCCACGCTCTAGGGTTCCGGCAGAAAAGTACCGTCGGCCGGTCAATAATGAGAACGTGGCCGAGAGAAGTTCCACCCCTATACATTTACCTTCTAACGCCTTTCTCTCCTATTTAATTTCTACGCTATTGTTAGCATCCCCGTCCCCCACTAATAAATTGTCAAGATTGAAGATCTGACCCCATTATTAAGGAAATGCCTGGTAACGCGTTCGCGAATTGTCAAGATTGAAGATCTGACCCCATTAAAGTTCGATTAGATCTTTGCCGGCTGTAGTTAGGATATTGGGACCGTCAGATTCCATGACCACCATGTCCTCAATCCTTACGCCGCCAAAACCGGAGAGATAGAGGCCGGGCTCAATGGTAAAGACCATGCCCGGTTGCAACTTTTGGGTCGAGGTTTTTGCCAATATCGGCAACTCGTGGACGTCCATACCGACACCGTGCCCCAGGCTATGGCCGAACTTAGCCGCTTGACGATGGAGTTTAAAATAATCGCGGGCCAGCGCGTCGGCGGCCCCGCCGGTCATCCCCGCTTCTAAACCATCAAGTGCCAACTGCTGAGCTGCTTTCACCCAGTTATATATTTTTTTTAGTTTATTGTCGGCGCGGCCGATAACAACCGTACGCGTCATATCAGAGCAGTATCCCTCATAAACGCAGCCAAAATCCAACACTACCGCGTCACCTGACTTTAAGCACCTACTGCCAGTCTGAGCATGAGGTATAGCTGAATTAGGTCCGGAAGCGACAATCGGCTCGAAACTGACTTTTTCAGCACCGGCACGGCGTAGCATAAAATCGATTTCCAGAGCTATCTCCCGCTCAGCCATCCCTGGCTCCAGTAGCGTTAAAAGCCGTTGAAATATTTGGTCGCCGATAGCGGCGGCCTTGGTCATCGCCTCTAATTCAGACCTATCTTTAATAGCTCTTATTAGCTCAATTAGATTAAATTGGGGCACAAAGCACTCGCCCAGACGCTGACGCAACTTCAAAAAAACGGCCGTACGCAAATGTCCGGATTCAAAACCTACTTTCTTTAAACCCTTTTCCGCGACTAAGTTGAAGAAAATATCAAAGAGCGGTTTTTTTTGGATTAATCTGATCTCAGCATCAAGTTCCGCTACTTTTGCTGACTCAAAGTAACGAAAGTCAGCCAGCAAAATGGCTTCTTGCTCAGTTATTAATAAAACACCGTTAAAGTGAGAATCGAAGAGGGTGGGACGATTTAATAAGTAATGAATATTAACCGGATTAGTGACTAAAAAAGAATCGAGATGATCCTTTGCCAACAGCGCGCGGCAAGCCTTAATCCGGTTCAATCAGGAAGCCTTTTTACAATAGCGACAGCGGCGTCAATGCCCAGGAGATAACTGTCGATACCGAAACCACTGATTTGACCGACGGCTACCGGTGCGATTACCGATGAAGCCCGCCACTCCTCACGACTGAATATATTGGAGATATGGACTTCGATAACTGGAACATCCACCGCGGCAACTGCGTCCCTAAGAGCAATACTGTAGTGAGTAAAGGCAGCAGGATTCATGATAATGGCATCAATGTTATCCTTAGCTCCGTGGATTTTTTCCACTAACTCACCTTCATGATTTGATTGGAATATCTCCATGTCAATCTCATAGCCCGCGGCTTTATCACGTAAAAGTTTATCGATCTCCGCCAGCGTCAATTTACCGTAGATACCCACCTCTCGCTCGCCCAGCATATTCAGATTAGGCCCGTGTATTACCAATAACTTCATCTACGCCTCCTTCAATTCCATCAAAGTCGCTCTAAGCAACTCGTCGTTGACTTTAACAATAACCGGTTCACCAAGATCGCGCAATAATATCAGACGATGCTTACCGTGTTGCCGCTTCTTGTCCAGCTTAAGATGTTCCAATAAAACTTCCGGTTCGAGATCGCTATATTTTACCGGCAAACCCACCGACTTAAGCAGACGCGAGTGTCTTGCCGTCAATTCATCATCTATAAATCCTAACTGCTTGGCGATGAGCGCCGCTCCCACCATACCGATGCTGACGGCTTCCCCGTGATTATATCGGCGATAGCCTGACGCCGCTTCAATCGCGTGGCCAATAGTGTGCCCATAATTCAGAACCGCCCGCCGGCCTCTGTCAGCCTCGTCTTCTTCGACTACCTCCGCCTTATAAGCGCAGCAACGATAGATGAGCTCTTTTAACTTGGTAAAATCTCCTTTTAAGATCCCCTCTAAGCTATTTTCGATTAAATCAATGAAAGGAGAACCGGCGAGAAAACCATATTTAACCACTTCAGCCAAGCCCGCCTGTAATTCCCGCGGCGGTAATGTCTTTAAAGTCTCCAAATCGGATATAACGACGCGAGGCTGATAAAAAGTACCGACACTATTCTTGGCCCGAGCGGTGTTGACCGCTGTTTTGCCACCGACACTGGAATCAACTTGCGCTAAGAGAGTTGTAGGAACTTGAACCAACGGCAAACCGCGCATATAGGTGGAAGCGACAAAACCAACCAGGTCACCAACTACGCCTCCGCCCAAAGCGAAAATAACCGTATCACGGTCGGCTCGCTTGGCTAAAAGAGCGTCATACAAATTGTTGGCTTCATCCAAGCTCTTATATTTCTCACCGGTTCCCACCTCTATGTAATCAACAATAAAATCAGCCTTTTTTAATCCCGCGGCAAATGTTTGACGATATAAAGGTCCCACCGTGCCATTGCTGATAATGACAGCCCGCCGAGAGAGACCATCGACTTGGTCCACTAAGCGGCCAGCTTGAGCCAGAATATCATCGCCGATTAATATTTGATATGAACGCTCAACTAAGTCGACCGACAGTCGCGCCGGTTCAAAATCGAAACCCAGATTCGAGAGCAGGTCAAGTAAAGCGGCTGAATTTCTCGCCGCACTTAAATTACCGTCGGGTACGAATATCTGATGGGCCGCCTCGCGGTAGAAATTACGGCGCTGATTATAGAGCTCGGTCAAGCGCTTCTCAGGTTCTTCCACTTTCAAGAGCGGCCGGCGCTTTGACCTTAGCAACCTAGCCTTCAATTCATCAAACGAAAGGTCAAGATAGATAACGTGAAAATTTTGCCAGATCGGAAGAGCACACGTCTGAACTCCAGTCACACTGATATATCTCGTATGCCGTCTTCTGCTTGAAAAAAAAAAATAAAACAGACTTTGCATTATGGAAATTTAACAACTAACATGTGGTTGCATTAAGGCCGACTATTCGCACTACTATAC
>CAJVYJ010000143.1 GCA_913009475.1 uncultured Actinomycetes bacterium
TTTTTTTTTTTTAATGATACGGCGACCACCGAGATCTACACTCTTTCCCTACACGACGCTCTTCCGATCTCGACAAATTAAATAAAAGAAAGAGCGGGATAGCCGAGGAGAAGAAATTAAATGAGCTGGAAGAAAAGATAAAGAAATTGGTGCTCTTAATTGTTAAAGAAAGAGAGTTATTGAATCAGTCTGAATTCGAGCAGAAACATCTGGAAGATGAGCTGACTTTATTGATCGCTAAGATCCAAAGGGAAGAGAGCCGTCTTTACGGCGGCGAGATAGCCAATCCAAAAGAACTTAAATCGCTTCAAGTAGAGATAAAGGCTTTAAATACCACGCGTGAGAGCCAAGAGGATGAATTGTTGGCGAAAATAGACCAGACCGATAAAATAGCTGGTCAACTTGAAAAGCTGAAACAGGCGGAGATAGATTTTAATAAAAAGGCGGAAAATCTACGTGAAAAAGTTCTCTTAGTAGCTGAAGATATTAATAAGGCTATCGTGGATAAGGAGAAGAAGAAGAAAAACATTGTCAAGGAAATAGACGCTGATTTACTGGGGTTATACCAAAAGTTGCGCCGAGAAAAACGTGGTATCGCGGTAGCGATACTTTCCGGCCTTACATGCGGCGGCTGCTATATGGAGATGCCGCAGATAAAAAATGCGGAGATGCGGCAAGCAGAAATTTGGCGCTGTCCTAATTGTCGGAGGATATTAATTGAACTCTAATAACAAGCTTATAGTCTTTAGCGATGGGGCGGCCAGAGGCAACCCGGGGCCGGCCGGGGCCGGCGGTCTCGTAAGAGCACGGAAAAACCAGGAAATATTAGCTAAGACCTGTGAATATCTTGGAGAAAAGACCAATAATGTCGCGGAGTATATGGCCTTATTGCTTACGCTTAACCAGGCGCGGCAATGGCCGACGGCGGAATTGGAGATTTTTGCCGACAGCGAATTAATGGTAAGGCAGTTAAATGGGGTCTATAGAGTTAAAGACGCGACCCTTAAATTACTATATCAGCGAGTAAATCTTATATTGCAAGATTTTCCGAGAACAAGCATCACTTATGTCCCCAGAGAAAAAAACAAGGAAGCCGACGCATTGGCCAATGAAGCTATTGAAGCCTACCTGCGAGGAAAAAAGCGGGAAATTGACATTACTGACCTAGGCGGCCCCATGAGTTTATTATAAAAAACCCCCAGCGGGTTTTCGAGATCCTGTCTCTGTTAACCTTGGGGGAAAGAAATCCCAAGAAACTTACAAAACATAAGCTCCCAGCAAATTTCCCTTTTCGTTCTCTTTAAAACTCTCATACTCTGTACAGTCTCACGACTTACCATTTCTGAAAATTTTACCGAGCCGCATCTGGTACATCTACTTTGAGGTTGGCTTTCTCGGCTTCTTGGGACCAACTTAAAAATATCATAACCGTGATTATTGTCAAGTTAATTTAATAAATATTTTTTTTATTAAAGAAAAACAACTGATTATGCCGATTATCAACAGTGGAAGGGAGAAAAGTATGGATGACAAAGAATCGAAAGACGATGTAACCCGAAAAAACGATGTAATTTGTGAATTTTTCGGTATAAAAGTCACTACTAAAAATCCTAAGCTTGCCAAGATTTTAACCACCGATGTCAACAGCGTTTTACAGCTTGATGTTAGCGACGTAAAAGATTTTATTAAGAGCGGCGATTTGGCCGACAAAACTGAGATGGATTCCGGCGTTGATTCGAAGTGGTCATCTATTCAAGATGAAGTAGACGAGATAAACGAGTTATTGAATGACGATGAAAGTGCGTCACTCGCCAACAAACACAAAAAATAGCATGTTTATTGTTTTATAGGTTGTCGGTTGAATTCAGGGAAATATTGGAAACATGTCTCTGCTGTTCATGAGATTTGGTTTCTAAACGTAATGCAACCAAGTAAAATTGTTTGGTTTCATAATCACGCCGCATGTCGATAAGTTGTTCGGTAATATTCTGTCGCGTATCCACTTGAGCTTGTTTGCGGTCGGCAATCTCTTTTTTATAGTGTTTTACCCTATCAAGATAGATCTTATTTTTTGCCAGTAGCCGGCGGTCTAATTGATTGACGCGGTTTAAGAATAATATGCGCTTCCAAAAATCAGATAGATGGTTGGACGCCAGCATATAAACGATAAATTTATTATTGTAGCTGTTCTCATAGATCTCCCTGATGCGCCTATTTGTAATCTCACGCTGTTTTTTTAATTTATTTTGAGCGTCTGTTAATTTTTGATAAATAAAAATTATTTCTCGGCTGCTTTTTTCCATATTATGGTTTACCGTACGCAGCTCGATTCGTTTGCGGATGATTGCCGTTCTTAGCGCTTCCACTTCTTTCGCTGTCTTAACAATGTCTTTGTTTTGCGCGTTCGCGGGCATAGCGGCAAAAAAGAGATTGGCTTCAGTTATGGCCATAGCTGCTGATGAAGCCATCAATATTATGAATATTACTGTAATTAAAGTTAGAATTATTTTTTTCAACAAAATTACCTCTATTTGTTGCGATATATATCGACATATAAGAGATAAAAATTAAATTAATGAATTTAATGAGACTATTGGTCTACTTTAAGTATATATTATAGAAAAGGAGTTAAAAAGGGAATAGGCATAAGGTTGAAAGGTCTATTTTATCTTTCTTATCAGTTGGTGACCCGAGGGGATTTACAGAGACCAGGTTATTTTTATTAACTTTTTAAGAAAAGTGAAAAGGTCGAGTATGGGTTTAAATATTGTTAAAGATAATCTAAAAACATTCATATTCATTAAAGAGCACCCGGACGAAAGTATTATATTTACCGATGTTGACGGCACTCTAAGTGAAATCGCCGAAAATCCGACCGCTGCGATAGTGGCCCCAAAAATCAAGGATATTATTGCGAGAGTGGCCGATATTTATAAAGTTGTAGCGATATCGGGGCGGCCGCCGCGAGAAATTAAGAAAATGATAGGCAGTGAAAATATTATCTACGTTGGCAGCCACGGCTGGGAACGACTGGAAAACGATCAATTGACTGCAAAAGGAAGCTCTCTTGAAGAAGAAGGAATCAAGGAGATAAAAACATTATTGGCGCGTTCAATGAGGCGTCAAGGTATCTATTTCGAGGGCAAAGAGAATGGTTTAGCGGTCCATTATCGCTTGGCTGAAAATAGAGATAAAATCAAGGAAGAAATTATTGAAGCGGTAGGGCCTTTGGTAAAGCATTTAGGGTTTAAGGTCATTCTGGGCAAAATGGTAGTTGAAATCAGCTCTAACCTAACCGATAAAGGCGAGGCTATGGCGGATATTATTCGAGAGTTCGATAAAGTTAAAGTATTATATATAGGGGACGACCAGACTGATGTTGATGCTTTTATGAAACTAAAGGAATTAAGAGGAGAATCAGTTATTAAAGGATTCGCGCTGGGGGTTTTGTCGCCGGAGGTACCCGATAGCGTGAAAGCGGAAGCTGATTATTTTTTCCGCTCCGTCGATGAAGTGGCGTTTTTTTTGCAATGGCTCACATCTTAAAACAGGTGACTCCTAATTTGTATCTTAAAATAATAATATTAATTATTTTAGGCTAGAGCGTTAGTTTTTCAATATCCCGAAGTTGATGGTAGAGCCAGGCGTAGATATCATTCCTCTTGATTATTCCCTGAAGCCGCTTAGCGTGTGCCTCGCGCTCTATAGGGGCCATATTTAGGGCCTTATAGATATTAGCCCCGGTATTCTCAATATCAAAAGGGTTAATACTTAAGACTCCATCCCTTAACTCATCATAAGCGCCGGCGTTTTCCGATAACAAGATAACCCCGTTTTTTTTGTTAAGTATGGCGCCTTCCTTAGCGACCAAGTTCATCCCGTCAAAAATAGGATTGACAAGCAGTACGTCATAGTTTTTTAAAGCGGCCACGGATCTGGGGTAGTTATCACTAATACGTAAGTCTATCGGCAGCCAATCATTGTCGCCGAATTCAAGGTTGATCTCTTCAGTCTTAGCCTCCATTTCTTGGCGATAGACTCCATACTCTTCGATACCACTCCTAGTGGGATAGGCAAAAGCCAGAAACTGGACTTTTTTTTGCCATTGGGGGTGTTCTCGCAAAAAGTGAGCATAGGCTTCAAAACCGCGTACTATATTTTTGCTAAGCTCGGCTCTATCGACTCGTATAATTAATTTGTATCTCTCACCGGCCTTGATAATCTCTTCTTCCGCTGACAAAACCGCGGGCGTAGTGGAAAATGTCGTTAGCTCCTTGGCATCAACGGAGATAGGATAAGCTTTAACTCTAACAATGCGATCGCCAATATAAACTCGATGTTTTCTAAGATCGATTTTGTGGCCCAAGAATTCTTGGCAGCAATAGAGGAAGTTTCTGACGTAACGCCACGAGTGAAAGCCGACAATATTATTTTCCAATAGTGATTGTAAAATGGCGCGACGAAACTCCGTAGGCAAAATTCGCAGGTAATCCGGACAACACCAGGGAATATGGATAAAATGAAACAAAATCGCCTTTGGTTTGCGGCGTCTAATAAATCCGGCCGCCAAATACAGATGATAGTCCTGAAGCAATATTATCGGGCTCTCGTCTTTCTTGGAGTTTTCTATGATAACGTCGGCGAATTTTTTATTAGCGGCGACATAACCGTTGGTCCAAGCGAGCTTGACTTCCTTATCGATACTGGGTTGCCTGATGGCGTCAAAGAGATAGTGTTGCAAATACCATAAATAGCGATTACTTATTTTATTGTAATATTGATCGAAGACGTTAGGTTCAAGTTCAACCAGCTTAACTTGATATAAAGGCTTATCAGGCGGGATGCCGATTGTATCCGCTTGGGCCGCGACCTCTCTGTCACCCGGCGACATGGCGGCGGCTATCCAAAGGGATCTGGTAAGTTTTAAGACAGAATCAAGCGCGGCAATTAATCCGCCGCCGCCTCTTGAGGCGACTAAATCACCGTTGTCAATCCTATATTGGATCGGCCCGCGATTGGAAACGACTATGAGTTTATGGTTTTCGGACAGATCAAGAACGGTTTTTTCAAGAGATTTTTTTTTGCTCATTAGCTACGACACTGGATATCGGCTTCCTACTTTCCATCTCCAATAGAATTTCATTGAAGATATTAAGGTAAGATTTAAGACTATTGGTCGACAGGAAATTATCTCTGACCTTTTCCTTGCCGGCGATACCCATTTTTTCCCCTTCTTTTGCATGCTC
>CAJVYJ010000144.1 GCA_913009475.1 uncultured Actinomycetes bacterium
CGGTATCGGCGCTTGATGTCTCTATCCAGGCGCAGATACTAAACCTCCTTGCAAAGCTGAAAAAAGAACTTAACCTTTCGTACCTATTTATCACCCATGACCTTTCGGTGGTCGAACATGTTTCGGAGATCGGAAGAGCGTCGTGTAGGGAAAGAGTGTAGATCTCGGTGGTCGCCGTATCATTAAAAAAAAAAATAAAAAAAGAATAATTTCCCAAACTGGTCTTTTCCAATCATTTGATAGGCCGAGAAAAGGTGAAGTTAGACAAGAAGGCCTTCCCTCCATTTTAGGTGCCAAAAATTTAATTCCATTTATTGATGATGATGTTTACGAGAAATGCAGAGTACTACCCTACCTTCACACGAACGGTAAAATCGCATATGGGTATGATGCCGAGCTAATACCGCTGATTTGTGAAATATATCTTAAAGCTGATGATGCAGGCGCTCTACATTTTAGTCAAAAAAAAATAGCGGTGCGATCAAATATTATTATTAGGTCGCTTGCAAGGCTAGGAATCACAGCTCTAATTGACGAAGCAACAGGTTATCAATATGAGCGAGAGCAAGATGAGCTTCAAAAGATTTTGGCCGCTTATATCAATGAGGACTATTTAAAGTGGCAAAGAAGATTCCCAAGAAAATTTTATCAAGAAATTTTTAGGTTATTAAAATGGAGCTATGATCCATTAACGGTTAAGCGACCCTCTTATCTAGGAAAATTCACAAACAAATATATCTATGAAGTAATGCCACCAGGGGTTCTGAAGGCGTTAAGAGAAAAAAATCCAGTCACAGATAAAGGTTATAGAAAAAGAAGGCATCACCAACACTTAACTGAAAGCATTGGGATACCACATTTAGATCGTCACATCATAAAAGTAATAACTATTATGGAACTATCATCAAGCATAAGTGAGTTTAAAAGGAATTTTAATAAGGTTTTTTTGGCGATGGACCAGCTACAGTTTCCGTTAAATAAAAATACAACAACGTAGTGATTGACTTAAAAAAAGAAAGCTTCATAAGGTCAAGTCCCGATATTTCTGTAAATTCTTTCGCATGATTTTTTATTCTTGAAATAAGATTTAACTAGCATAAATTCTTCGCTTATCAAGCAGGAGAATAAATATTTTAATAGATAGTATGCGCATTCCGGCCACTCGTTTACACGCCTTTTAATAGAGGGAATTTGAAGACCTGGATTCCCGATCGGAGTCGGGAATGACAAGCTTAAAATGGTCGGGAATGACAAACACATTTTAAGGGGACGCTGGTTTCCCGTGGGACCTGGCGAATGCCTAATTACCTGTCATATCGTTATCAAACACCCAGGGCGAGGCGCGCCTCCGCCCCTACATTGTTATTGTTATCAACTTATAAACCGATAGTCGGGCTTTCCTGCTTCTATGGTGCGCACTACTATTAGCAAATATTGTGTATCAACAAAAAAACACGCTAATTTTATGTTATGTATAACCCTACACTTTCCCGCAAGAATGCTTGGCATCCAACTCAAGCAGGTAAGGAGCTACAAATCCTTTATACTCTTTCTTCTTTTCGTCTGGTAAATCTTTCCATCCTGTAATCCTACCGCGACATCTCCTAGAGCCACACATGCACTTCTTCGGGAAATAGTCGATAGAATAGTTTCTCATAGCATAATCAAAAGTTATTTCTTCATTAACACTGATGTCCTTTCTTGCAACAAAATCATGTGCGCCTGTTTCATTTACTCTAATACCACAATTTGGGTCACAGGAATGATTAACCCTACTTATTAATCCTCCGTGAAATACATGCTTATTTTCGGCTATCTGTGAAGCATGAGAGTGATTCCCATTCAGCACTTCTTTAATAATTCCAACCATTACTTTGTCACCAACCTTAAATGATTTGGTGGCGAAAATACCTTCTCCTTTTTCGGAAGTTTTTCTTAACTCAAATCCTGTTTTCATTATCTCCTTAAAACCTAGCAGTCACTTTTAACCTTCTTCTATCTCTAACATTCCATTATGCTTAATATGCGTCAACAATTCAAGTGGACGGTGCTTTATTGGAACGAATATTCCATTAGGATAGTATAAATATTTATTATTATCTCGAATAATGATAATTGTTGCGGAAAATTATGTTCAGCTAATATTCTGCTAATGTAATTAGCGAAAACACCATAAAAAGAGCAGGAGCAACAAGAAAGAAATGTCCCAATATATAACTTACGGAATCTAACGGCTTTGATTTCGCGGGCGAGGCGCGCCTCCGCCCCTACATCGTTTGTTGAACGACAATTAGAATTCCCGATTTTTAGGTGATTTCATGGATTTATGGAAGTTATGACCTTATTAAATTACGTGATTTAAGTATGAAAAAAGACAGGAGACAAGTATGGTGTCCCCGGAATTAATGGCCTCTATAACAGACGCTCGATATTTCCACCCAGAATCAAGGCTTTGGCAGCGTTGCTAATCGCCAGACTATTGATTTTATCTTGTTCGATTTGCGGGCCGATATAAGGCGAGTCCGAGCCGGAGATAATCCGCTCGGCCCCCAGCTGCTCGACCGCCCTTTCAATTCTTTGGCAATTCTTAATATCAGTAGTTCCCAGATAGATATTGTCATGGGCCAAGGCCGCGTCCATAAAGCCTTCCCCGTACATATGAGCCATTACCAAAGGAACCTTGGGATAGCGGCCGGCTAATTTGGCGATATCGGGCCAACGGGCATGCGCAGTACCGGAATCAAAAATGACTATAACATCCAAATCAACGATTTTATCCATAAGCCGCAAAAAATCAGCGTCGTCCAAGTGAAACTTCTGCCCCCGCGGATGTAATTTAATACCGCGCAACCCTAAGTTTAATATCGCGTCATCAAGCTCAGTCAGGGCCTGAGGATAATGGGGGTCAAAACGGGCAAAACCGATTAATCGGTTGGGAAATTCGGCCGCGGCGTCAGCGATAACTTTGTTGGCAGCGGCAAAGCTACCCTCCGCATCGGGGTTATTAAAAGGAAAAATTATGGCCCTATCGATACCGAACTCATCCAGTTTAGCCACCAACTCAGCAGCGCCTTGGCTCCGTTTATCACCTCTATCAGGACCGCCCAAATGATTATGAGCGTCAATTATCACAGCGCTTCAGGACCCTGATCGCCGGAACGGATAGAGACAGCGTCGTCGACCGGCAGTACAAATATCTTACCGTCACCGACTTCACCGGTCTTGGCCGTCAGCCGAATAGTTCTAACTATCTCATCGACCGACGCATCTTTGGCCACCAATTCCATCTTTAGCTTGGGACGCAAAGCTATGATCATTTTATGGCCGCGATAAGTTTCGCTATAGCCTCCCTGACGGCCGCAACCCTTGACATCAGTAATGGTAATGCCTCTAATGCCTATTTCTGATAGAGCTTTTTTTACTTCCTCGAATCTCTCGTGCCTGATAATTGCTTCTACTTTTTTCATCTTATCTCCTTGATATAGCGGCGGAAGGTTGATGGGAGAGGATATGTCCGTTCACGCATATACCGTTCCATGTCACCCATCCCCCGTGATTACTCAGTCAACGAATAACCAACTTCACTATGTTGAGAGAGGTCGAGTCCGATTATCTCGTCCTTCTCGCTTACTCTAAGACCAATAAAGGCATCAATCAACTTTAATAATATATAACTTACCACAAAGGAATAAAGGATAACCGCGACCACCGCTATAGCTTGTATGCCTAGCTGAGCCGCATTACCATAAAAAAGACCGTTGGCACCGGCACTGTTAATTGCTTTTTGCGCCAACAAACCAGTAGCGAGGGCCCCGAAAGTACCACCGGCAAAATGAACACCGACTACATCCAAGGAGTCATCGTAACCAAAGCGCCACTTTAGACCAACCGCCAAATAGCAGATAACTCCGGCTCCCAGACCGATGAGTATCGCCGCCATCGGTGATACAAAACCAGCTGCGGGCGTTATGGCCACTAAACCGGCAACAGCGCCACTGGCGGCGCCCAGCGTTGTAGGTTCACCGTCTCTAATCCACTCAGCCGCCACCCAGCTAAGCGCAGCCGCGGACGCGGCCAGATGTGTAGTAACAAAAGCACTGGCTGCTAAGCCGCCTGAGGTCAACGCGCTGCCGGCGTTAAAACCGAACCAGCCGAACCAAAGAATCGCGGCACCGGTAAGCGTCATGGTTAAATTATGAGGCGGCCAGGATTGGCTATTGAGCCCCTTACGTTTGCCGATAATCATTGCCGCTACCAAAGCGGCGGCGCCGGAACTGATATGGACCACGGTACCACCGGCAAAGTCCAGCGCGCCTAAGTTACGTATCCAACCGCCGACACCCCAAACCCAATGAGCAATCGGAGCGTAAACTAAAATCGACCAAAAAATAATAAATATCAGGAAAGCGGAAAATTTCATCCGCTCGGCAAAGGCGCCGGTAATCAAGGCGGGGGTAATAACCGCAAACATACCTTGATAGATCATAAAAGCCAGCGCCGGAATAGTCGCGGCGTAAGCCGCCAGCGGCGCTTGACCGATGCCTTGCAAACCAATATATTTTAAAGAACCGATTATATGCCATTTATCAGGCCCGAAAGCGAGAGAGAAGCCAACCAAAGCCCAAATAATGCTGACAACCGCGATGGCGAAAAAACTCTGCATAATCGTGCCTAAAACATTTTTACTACGAGTCATGCCGCCATAAAAAAGCGCCAGGCCCGGCGTCATAAACAGTACTAAGGCGGCAGAAATTAGAATAAAAGCGGTATCACCTGTGTTAACGTGCATATTACCTCCTGAAAAATAGCCGGCCTGCTGAAAATATTATTAAGAATAAGGTTGTTCCCTGCTTAATTAAAGATAAGTTAACAAAGTTACGCGATTGTTACACTTATGTTAAATCTATGTTAACTAGAAGCGTGTCCGAAAACCCAATCTACTGCATTATCCTCGGCCTCATCTCGGTTACGTAACAAAACTACGCTCCCTCACCTCGACTTTCGTCTGCCTTGCATCTCACGCTCTCGGCCACGTTCTCCTTATTGACCGGCCGCCGGTACTTTTCGGCCGGAACTCTAGAATCCTCTTTTAGCATTTCTAAAATAATCTTTATTAAGTTAATAAGTAAGGTAGTGGGCCGATTTGCCCATTCCGGCCAAATCGGCCGCTCATTTCGGAAACACTCCAAAAGATGAGTGGCCGGATAAAACCGAAAC
>CAJVYJ010000145.1 GCA_913009475.1 uncultured Actinomycetes bacterium
TGACTGTGATTGCGTTTATTTTTTTTTTTTTTAATGATACGGCGACCACCGAGATCTACACTCTTTCCCTACACGACGCTCTTCCGATCTCTACAATTCTTAAGAATCGTAGAATGGCTGCTTGATAGTGTATTATCAGAGCTTGCTCTGATAATACCGTAAGCAAAGCAAGCTTTGCGGCTACATAACACATAACTATTTAAAAGTTTAACTTATTCTGGTAGAGTATTACTTGAGGTAATGAATATGAAAAAAATGATACTCCATGGCGTAAATTTAGACGTTATAACTAATCAACCGGTGGTGATTTTAAAAGATTTAGACGCTAATTATTACTTGCCGATATGGATAGGCCAGTTCGAGGCAACGTCGATTTTAATGGAGATACAGGATATAAAGCCGGCTCGTCCGCTAACACATGATTTAATGCGCACAATGCTGGAGAAGATGGATTCAGTCATGGAGAAAGTCGTGATAAATGACTTAAAAGACGGCACTTTTTATGCCAAAATATATTTAAATAATAGATCCGTGCCAATGGAAATCGACGCCCGGCCCAGTGACGCTATCGCTTTGGCTGTGCGGACTAAAGCCCCCATCTTTGTCGCGGATTCAGTAATTAATGAAGCGTCAATAATCAGTGAGCAGGGCGAGGAAGAGGAAGTAAAACGTTTTCGTTCTTTTCTTAGCGAGATAAATCCGGAAGATTTCAAATTATAGACTTTAGATTAAATAATCGATGGGGGAGTATTGGCAAAATATCAATTTAAAAGGGTGCTCTTAAAATTAAGCGGAGAAGCTCTAACTAATACTGATGGCTTTGGCATTGGCCCTAAAGTGCTTGATTCAATCGCTGTTCAACTGGCGGAAATAAAGCGTGACGGTATTGAGATGGCCATTGTGGTCGGTGGCGGTAATTTTTTTAGGGGGTTGGCTGCGAGCGCTCGCGGTATGGACCGTTCAACCGGTGATTATATCGGTATGCTGGCAACAATAATGAATTCATTGGCTCTTCAGGAAGCATTGGAAAAGCAAGGTATTTATACCAGAGTCCAATCAGCTATCAGCATGCAGGAGGTCGCTGAGCCTTATATTCGCCGCAAGGCTATTCGTCACTTAGAAAAAGGCAGGCTGGTTATATTCGCGGCCGGTACCGGGAACCCATACTTTAGTACGGATACGGCCGCGGCTCTTAGGGCGCTGGAAATCAATGCCGAAGCTATCTTGAAGGCTACCAAGGTAGACGGTGTATATGACGCCGATCCTATGCTTCATCCGGAAGCGAAGAAATTTTCAACCTTAAAGTACATAGATGTATTGAACCGGGAACTTAAGGTGATGGATTCCACCGCCATATCACTTTGTATGGATAACAAATTGCCGATAATTGTCTTTAATTTAGGGGTTGAGGGAAATATCAAGAAGGTCTTGATGGGCGCGAAAATCGGTACCATAGTGGAAGGAAACAGAAGATGATAAATGAGGTCATTAAAAACGCTAGAGAGAGAATGAAAAAAGCGATTATCGCTACCGGCCATGAGCTTGCCGGTGTTAGAACGGGTCGCGCGTCGGCAAGTATCCTGGATAGAATTAATATTGATTATTACGGTACTAAAACGCCGATTAATCAAGCGGCAAGCATAAGCGTGCCCGAGTCGCAGCTCTTACTTATCCAACCTTGGGATAAAAGTATCATAGCAGAAATCGAAAAAGCTATTTTAAACTCAGACCTTGGTATTACTCCGGCTAATGACGGCCAGGTTATCAGGCTTCCTTTTCCGCCTCTCAGCGAAGAGAGACGTAAGGAATTGGTAAAAATCGTTAAAAAATACGCTGAAGAGGGCCGGGTTGCGGTACGCAACATTCGTCGTGACGCTAATGAGCATCTAAAAAAGGAAGAGAAGAACCACGAGATATCTGAAGACGATTTGGCGCGGGCCGAAGACGAAGTACAAAAATTGACCGACGGTAAGATTAAAGATATCGACGATCTGTTAACGATGAAAGAAAAAGAGATTATGGAAGTTTAAGCAAATATGCGCAAAGGGGTTTAGTTGGGTAAAAAAATTCTTCGCGGTTTTAAACAAGCCGGCGAGGACTTTTTTTTAAAAAAGATAGAACAAAACAAGGTTCCTCGCCATGTTGCCGTGATTATGGACGGCAACGGTCGTTGGGCGGCTAAAAGAGGACTGCCTCGGCTGGCCGGACATCGTGCCGGCGCCAAAGCGGTGCGGGAAGTTGTGGCGGCGGCGGCTCAAGCCGGTGTTGAATATTTAACGCTCTATACATTTTCTGTTGAGAACTGGAAACGACCCAAGCAGGAAGTTTCCGGATTAATGGGCCTCTTTGAAGAAGTGCTGCAGCGCGAGATAGATGCATTGGCGAAAAAAAACGTCCGTATAAGTGTTATCGGCCGTTTGGAAGAGATGCCGGCGTCAACCCGAGAGAAATTTCAAGACGGCATTAAAAAAACAGCCGGCAATGACGGTCTGAAATTGGTTATAGCGGTCAATTATGGCGGACGGACGGAGATAACGGACGCGGTCACCAGTATAGTTAAAGCTGTCGAAGCGGGCCATATAAGCAGCGATCAAATCTCTCCCTCACTAATAGCGCGTTATCTGTATACAAAAGATATGCCCGATCCCGACCTGGTTATTAGAACCAGTGGCGAGTTAAGAGTGAGCAATTTTTTACTGTGGCAGATAGCTTACGCTGAATTCTGGATAACAGATATACTATGGCCTGATTTCGGCCGCGACGATTTTTATCAGGCTCTTTATGAATTTCAATGCCGCAATCGGCGTTTTGGCCGCTCCAGCGGTGCGGGTAACCCGCCTGAAATCGGTTCCAACTGATGCTTGGTCGCCGCGTTATTGTCGCCATAGTCGGTATTCCTCTAATAATAGCTATTATTTATCTCGGTAAAATACCATTTTCTTTACTGGTCGCCTTGATAATACTCTTGTCCCTGGTTGAGTTCTACCGGTTGATTATGCTGCTTGACATCAAAGCTAACATGACGCTAGGCCTATTTTTTGGAGCCACGATGCCGGCGGCTGCTCTCTTCTACGGTTTAAATGGAATGGTCATCTGGTTAACAGCGGCAATATTTATCGATTTGTTAAATAGTTTTGTATCCGGCGGCAAAATAATCAGTCTGGCGGCGACATTTCTGGGCATTATCTATATTGGTTTATTTCTTAGCTATCTGATTTTAATCTACAAATTACCCTCAGGCAGACTTTTCGTTGTCTTCACTCTGCTGGCTACGTGGATAACGGACACTTCGGCCTATGGGGTCGGTAGATTGATTGGCAAGCGTCCGCTGGCGGTGAAAATCAGCCCTAATAAGACTATCGAGGGAACGGTCGGCGCTGTTATCGTTAATATGGCCATTTTCGCGTTGTTAAAATGGGTACCCTTTTTTAATCTATGGCAAAGGCTATTATTTGCTTTTATTATTTCCATATTTTCGATCTTAGGTGATTTGGTTGAATCGGCGTTTAAAAGAGAAGCCAAAGTCAAGGATTCCGGTACGCTAATACCCGGACACGGGGGCTTTTTGGATCGTTTTGACAGTCTGATATTTACCGGTGTCGCGGCTTACTTTTTTATAAGATTATTCGGCGGTTAAAATAAAGAAAACGTGGCCGGGTTTTCGGCCGCGTTCTTAGGCGCTGATGGAAGTAATTTCGTTATCAATTACCTTGGTGACGACAAGCTTAAACATTTTTACTATCTCAGGATCAAATTTGTGTCCACTTTCTTTGTCTATCTCATCCAAAGCTTGCCATGGTAGAATCGCTGCGTGATAAGGCCGGTCGGTGACGAGAGCGTCATAGGTATCGGCGACAGAGATAATACCGGCTCCAAGAGGTAAGTCTGTATTAATCTTTCCATTAGCGCAATATTTATCGTGATGGGCAAGGACTAAGGGAATGGCGTCATCCAGGACGCTGCCGACCAATCTTAAGAGATTTCCGCCTTTTTCAGTATGCTGGTCGACAAGCTCCTTTTCATCTTTTGTCAGTTGGGCTGATTTTTTGATTAAGTCCAAGCTTACATCAGCTTTACCGATATCATGCAGAAGAGCTGCTGCTTTAATATTTTCAACTTCAGAACGCGGCAACTTCATGGCGATAGCGATTTCAGTTGCAAGTTTTGCCACTCTGACCGAATGTCCCTGGGTATAACGGTCATATGATTCAAGATATTTGGAGAGAATTTCTAAAATACCTATATACGCGAATTTTAACTCGCCTACTTGTTTCTCTTTCTCCTCATAGAGTTTGCCGACTAATATGGCTGAAAGAATAAGAAAGCCGGCCCAGATAAATATGCCAAACGATGACTCCAAAAATGCGAGAGCATTAAATACCGGCGTATCAAAAGCGATTATATAGAAAAAAGTCAAGAGGATACTGATTATGCTCGTCTCTATCGCGCTTTTCCTGCCGAGATAGTAACCGGAAATAAGGACTGGAAGATAGAAAAAATTTAAATAGGGAAGTCGTGACTTGGTGTAGAAGATAATCACTTCTATAGCCAATACCATCATGAAGATCAGTATCAACTCAAAATGATCGTAAACAAATTTCTTAATATATTCCAAATTACCCACCCATTTACTTCAACTCTATTTTCATCGTTATTAAAATGAAAAAACTTTAATATTTCTTGTTTAATAGGAGAATAATTAATATGTATATAAGTACATAAAAAAATAGTTGCTACTTGGCTAAGCAATAGCTATTTATAGATTGTCATGAAAAAGATATAATGAGATTGTTTTCTAGCGCTTTTTGTCATTCTCAGCTTGACTGGGAATCCAGGAAACACTATGCATTGAAGCAAGAACAAATTGTACAATATTATGAATTGTTAAATAGTCTCATAATGGAATTAAAATACATATAAAGGTAAGTATTGAAAAAAATAGTTATTCTGGGTTCCACCGGATCTATCGGCCGACAAGCAATAGAAGTCATTCAAAAACATCAAGATAAGTTTTGTGTTATTGGTTTATCGGCCGGCAATAATGCTGATTTATTGGTTGAGCAATTAGCATTGTTAAAGCCTAAATATGCCGTGATTTCGGATGAGAGCCAAATGGATAAGCTTGAGCGGGAAGCTCCGTCCGTAAAAATACTAACAGGCGAACAAGGTCTGGTAGAGTTAGCGGCGGTTGAGGCGGACCTTGTTCTCAAC
>CAJVYJ010000146.1 GCA_913009475.1 uncultured Actinomycetes bacterium
CGTAAATTGTTAAATTTAGCCGTCAGACCCTTATCTGCTTTTAGTTTTTGCTTTAATCGCTTTCTACCAAAACTAACAGCGGTATAGTCAACGCCACCCATTATTTCA
This sequence comes from uncultured Actinomycetes bacterium, assembly GCA_913009475.1. Lineage (GTDB taxonomy): Bacteria > Actinomycetota > Aquicultoria > CAJVYJ01 > CAJVYJ01 > CAJVYJ01. The sequence goes on from CAJVYJ010000146.1 coordinate 109, forward strand.
CCGATTTCAGCCTGGGAAAGAGAACAATTTTGATATAGAAATTCCATCAACATAGCCCGCTTAGGATGTCTTGCGCCTTTTTTCAACAGATCTCTTTCCGGTATATGGCAAGAAGCAACCAACTTCTCGATAACATCTTGGGGTGAAAGCAAATTTCTTAGCTTAGATATCTGGGGTTTCTCCCGGTTATTTAGACATTGGTTTTTGAAGCGGGCTTTAATCTCTTCTACATAATCAGTATCACCTATAATTCCGTGACCTTTGGCTAAAACAAAAGGATTAAATAGTTCACCCGCAGCCCCATCAAGAACATATTGCTCATAGCTTTTTGCAGCCTTTGCACCACTCCCAAAGTAGGCTAGCAGACCCTCACAATCAAGAAACTCAACTATTTTCCCGGGAGAAATATAGCTGTTAAAACTACTCCATTTATAATCCTTCAGAAAACAACGTATTTGAGCTTGACTTTCAATTGCTTTATCAGCCCTAATCGGATTTAGATGAATATAACGAGTGACTTCAAGAAGATAGGCGTCTTCGTCAATTAAATTCGCTTTATATCTACCCTGATAAAGATGTCCGACTCGTGAGTGAAAACAATTAAAGGCAACCACGTAAGAGACATTAAATTGACGCATAAAAGCCGATAAATTACCCAGCGGAGTTTTTACAACCAGGTGAAAATGATTATTCATTAAACAATAGGCGATAATATTAATTGAAAAAATTTCCGATGATTTTTCGAGAGTTTTAAGAAAATAATACCGGTCGCCATCAGTCAAGAATATGTTTTGGCGGGCATTGCCCCTACACATAACGTGATAATAAGCATCAGGATATTCTATTCTTAACGGTCTGGACATAAATAATAGTATTACATTTGTCTTACTTAATGTCAAGATTGAAGTTTTGAACCCGATTAGACCTGGCTGCTTAGATTTTGGATAAAAAATTACCCCTAGCGGAATGTGCGTTGTGTTCAGGCAAGCAGATCCACTAGAGGTAAAATCATATTTAAATGAAATATAAAATTAAATCACAAGTCAAATCTAGCAGATACTAAAATAATAATCAAGAATTTTTATTTTTTGGTATAATGCATTTATGAAAATAGTAATTTTAACTCTTAGCGATCGGGGCTATCGGGGTGAACGCGAGGATAAAAGCGGTCCGACCATTGCCGAATTTATGAAGAAAATGGGTGCTGAAATTATTGCCCAAGACATTCTTCCCGACGATGCACCTGTTATCTCTGATAAATTAGTTTACTATGCTGATGAATTACAGGCTGACCTGGTTTTAACTACAGGCGGCACCGGTTTTTCTCCCCGAGACTTTACTCCTGAGGCAACAAAAAAAATCATTGACCGCGAGGTCCCGGGCTTCGCCGAGGCGATGAGGCAAGAAAGCTTAAAAATAACACCCCACGCCATGCTTTCGCGAGCCACCAGCGGCATCCGCGGCCGTACGCTTATTATTAATTTACCCGGCAGCCCCAAGGCTTGCCGAGAATGCTTGGAGACAATAAAGCCCGCTTTACCGCACGGCCTCGAAGTATTGCGAGGGCAAGTAGATAGCTGCGCCACAGAATAAATAAGTAATAAATCTTACTTGAAAATTCTCACCTAACATGAATTCTATATGACAACCAACAAGAAACTACTGAGCTTCGTAAAAGACTTAAGCGTTAGCTGTAATAATATTATTTTAAATTGCAAAAAAGATGATATGTTAAAAATAAAGATTTGTTAAAACCACCCTCAAAGGCAACTTCAGAAATGTCAAGATTGAAGATCTGACCCCATTTTCAAGGAATGGCCTGGTAACGAGTTTGCGAAATGTCAAGATTGAAGATCTGACCCCTTTAGTTGCAAATTGTTTGCAGATACCTTATTATTGCATTTATCTATTTATATTTATCTACTTGCCTAATAGGGAGGGCTTGATGCATCACGCGCCGGAAGTATTAAAAAAAGAGGGCCATAAATTAACACCTCAACGCCTGATGATTTGGCATATCTTGCAAGCGGGCCGGCACCTAAGCGCGGAGGATATCCATCAAGAAATTGAGAAAAAATTTCCCGGTATCGACCTGACGACTGTTTACAGAACCTTGGAGTTACTGGTCAGGTTAGAACTAGTACAGGAGAGCCGCTTCCCTGTCGGCCCGCATCAATACGAGGCGACGGACAAGCTTGGTCATAGCCACATAATCTGCCGCAAGTGCGGTCGCGTACACCATTTCGACGTGGCGGACCTATTGGCAGCCGCCAATCGCATATGTGAAAATCAAGATTTCTCCTGCGCTGATGTCGAATTAAACATATCGTCGGTATGTAATGATTGTTTGAAAAAAGATAGAAGTTAAAATGCATATACCGGATGGGTATCTAAGCCCACAGACTTATGGACCACTATATGGAGTTATGCTGCCGCTATGGTATCGTGCCTCAAAAAATATCAAGCGGACTTTGAATAAAAAAAATATGCCTTTGCTGGCACTGGCGTCCGCTTTCAGCTTCGTTATTATGATGTTTAATATTCCCATTCCCGGCGGTACCAGCGGCCACGCTATTGGATCGGCTCTAATCGCGATAATTTTGGGACCGTGGTCGGCCCTAATATCAGTCACTATGGCATTGACGGTACAGGCCTTGGTATTCGGTGACGGCGGCATAACCGCCTTGGGCGCCAATAGTTTTACTATGGCCTTTATCGCGCCTTTTTCGGCTTATTATATCTACCGTTTTATCGCCGGCCGTTCAGCCGTATTTGGACGCAGACAGAAAGTCGGCGCGGCCATGGCCGGTTATATTTCGATTAATCTAGCGGCTCTGGCGACAGCGCTGATACTGGGGATACAGCCGTTAATCGCCACGTCAGCCACGGGACAACCGCTATATTTTCCTTACTCATTAAAGGTAACAATAATGGCTATCAGCGGTGCGCATCTCTTATTTTTTGGTGTCGTGGAAAGCTTGATTACGGTGCTAGTCTCAGGGTATCTGGCTAAAAGCAAGATTTTAAGCCTGTCCGGACCTGGGATGATTCGACCACAAGTCAAGGAGGCAACAGTTGAAACGACGTAAACTATATTTGGGAATAATAATATTAGCGATCCTCTCACCCTTGGGATTATTGGCAACCGGTTCCGCCTGGGGCGAGTGGACAGCCAAACAGGTCGGCAAGCAGGTCGGATTTGTGCCTAAAGGCATGTTAGCACTGGAATCTCTATGGTATAGCCCCTTACGAGGATATCGCCTGCCCGGTTCCGGCAATAAATTACTTCATGTCGGCGGCTATCTATTGTCAGCGGCCATAGGCATAGGTTTGATCTTGATAATATTTAAATTTTTAGCAATTTCTTTACCGGACGATCAGCCCAATGAAGAGACCAAAAACGACCTTAAAAAAGGAGCTGAGCATAAATGACGCCAAAATGGTTAAATGAGACAAAGATATCCGCTTGCAACTGTTGTGAGCTATCGGTTTCCGGCAAAAAAAGTTACCTTGATAAAACGCTCTCAGGTATTAGACAATTTTTCGCGGAGACCTTCTTGCAGGAGCTAAACGCGAAAAAAGACGGTTTGCTGCAAAAATTGGACCCTCGTTTAAAGCTAACGGCAGCCCTGATCAGTATCTTCGCCCTCAGCTTTATACACCGACCAGCAGCGATAATCCTTACCTACGTGGCCTTACTGCTCTTGGCTTTTTTTTCCAAGCTCGGCGTTTGGAGTTTTACGCGCCGAATGCTATTAACAACAGGCCTATTCACCGCTCTGATAATTTTACCTACTGTTTTCAATATTTCCATTCCGGGTCGGGCGATACTTGTAATCTATAAACTCAAAGACTTTCATGTTTTTGGAATAAACCTGCCGTCTACGCTGACGATAACTGATAACGGTTTGCGATTCTTTTTCCTGTTTTGGTTGCGCGTTTTAACTATGGCCTCTGTTTCTGTTCTGGCCATAGCCACAACTAAACGAGAGCATCTGCTCTCCGCGTTACAAGCACTGCGACTACCCTCTTTCTTAACAATGATGGCCGCGCTGGCCTATCGCTTTCTCCATATTTTAATTAAAGTTGTGGAAAATATTCATTTAGCAAAAAAAAGTCGCTCCATCAAGCTGGATAATAATAAAGAGGAGCGCCGCTGGGTCGCCGGACGCATCGGCTGGACCTTTGAAAAATCAATTGCTCTAAGTGAGGAGATAACTCAAGCTATGGTGTCCAGAGGTTGGCAGGGCGATAATAGTAAGGCCAACATATTTAAGTTTAAAGCGAATGATTATATAGCGCTGATTTTCCTGGTGCCGTTCTTTGCTTTGTTATTTTTTATTATTATCAAAGGCTACTAAGATGACAGAGCCGATTTTTGAACTAGACAATATCAACTTTTCCTATCTGCCCGGCAAAACGTCCTTAAACGATATCGGGCTACGGATAATGCCCGGGGAAAGCGTGGCTATAATCGGGCCTAACGGCAGCGGTAAATCAACACTGCTAAAATTGTTGGACGGCTTGATATTCGCTGATTCCGGTCTATTTAAAGCTTTTGGGCAAACGATAAATGAAGCCATCCTGGAAAAAGGTGAGTTCGCCCAATTTTTTCGCTCCCATATCTCTTTTGTCTTTCAAGATAGTGATATCCAACTATTCTCCCCTACGGTAATCGAAGATATTATCTTTGGACCGCTTCAGTTGGGTCTTAACAGCCAAGAAGCTCTGAGACGCGCGCAAGATATTATGGATTTATTGGGAATCACCAAACTAAAAGATGTATCCCCAAACCAGCTTTCCGGTGGAGAAAAGAAGAAGGTGGCAATCGCCGGCAGTCTGGCGATTAACCCCAGCATACTCCTCTTAGACGAGCCTACCAATAATCTGGACCCCAAGAGCCGCGTCTGGCTTTATGAGCTTATTAACGACCTTTCAAGGTCCGGCAAGACGATAATACTCTCTACTCAAGACTTGGAACTGGCAAAACTGGTATCCGCGCGTTGTATCGTTATCAATCCGGAACACCATTTAGCGGCCGACGACGTTACTAATAAGATACTAGCAAATAATGAATTGCTGCTTGATGTAAATCTTATCC
>CAJVYJ010000147.1 GCA_913009475.1 uncultured Actinomycetes bacterium
ACAATGGTTTTGGATGTGAGCCTTAATTCGGTAGTTGAGATTTCCCCATGCAAAGGTACTTATATATCATTATATTTTTTATTTGTTCTTCCTGCGACTGCCATAGTTCTATGATAAAAAAACGTTTTTTAGGGCCGACACACAGGTTTGCCCCCCCTAGAAGCGTGGCCGAAAACCCAATCTACTGCGTTATCCTCGGTCTCATCTCGGTCACGTAACAAAACTACGCTCCCTCACCTCGACTTTCGTCTGCCTTGCATCTCACGCTTTCGGGCACGTTCTCACTATTGTCCGGCCGACGGTACTTTTCGGCCGGACCTCTAGAGCCGCACCCTTATCTGACCTTCCAGTTCTTTAGCTAACTCAACGGTTAACCCCAAATCTTCTAAAGCTTTGAAATCTTGCTTTTGGTAATCATGGCAGATATTATAATCCAGATTATCAAGGAGAAAAGCTAAAGCCAAATATGCATCCTCCATCTTTATGGATAATCCGTTGCTTCTCGCGAAACGTGACTTTAGGTAGAAATATTCAGCTATTGACTTATTGGGTCGCAACTTTTTCGGATAATGGTTTATGGGCCGCGGAATATGTGTCCATAAACCATATTTATCACATAGCTTTGTCGAAAGTACTTCCAAATTTTTAAGGTAGGACAGATATTTAGCGCTGTTATTAATATCGTATAACTCTTTTACCTTCGACTCTAATTTGGGAAAATTATCTTTTAATGTTTTCCAAAAAAGTTGGTCAAAAGGTTCCGGGATCACCAGGCCGCCAAGGATAAAATATTTGCCCCCCGCTTCTTTAGTGGATTTTATTACCGCTTCTATAGTATTGGCACTGTCGCCGATGAAAGGAATGACGGGCACGCAGTAAGCACCGGTTAGAATCTTCTGTTTGGACATCTCGGACATAATCTTAAACCTGTCTGTCGCTGTAGCGGTGCCGGGTTCAAAAAGGTTAAGACCTGCTGATGTATCCGGGTCGTCCGGTGAACTGGTAACGCTTACTGATATTGCTGCCCAAGAATTTTGGCTTATCTGCTTGATTATATCAATATCATCAACGACCAGTGGTGACTTCTCAATGATATGTAAGGGGAAATTATTTTCCGCCACTATCTTTAACATGGCTCTAAGTAATCTCTCCCCCGCCTCAGCCGGCTGATAATCCCCAAGAGTAATCACATCTTTAGGAAGTTCCTTAAGCTCCCGCCGAAATTTATCAACAGCGCCGTGCTTAATAGTAACCGAGTCATCTTCGCCATTCTCAAGATTGTAACAATAGGCGCATCCAAATGAACAGCCAAGATAAGGGCCGGCGATGTATTTAGTCCAACTCCAGCCGCCGTCAATGTTTCGAAATTTTTTTATTATTTTATCTACTTTAATTTCTGAATATTTACCTTTCATTGTTTCTCCGTTTCCAAAATTATTAAACAATAGAAAACTATCGTTAAAGTTGTAATTAATCAAGTCCGATATTTTAAATAGAAAAAATGGAGTCTTTTAAATGTCTTTGGTAATAACTATCTTAATCTTAATTTTGCTCACCGCGGCTACCGTGTTTGGTATTCTTGCCGTGCTAATGGCCCTTATAACCGCGGTAAGTTCATTTAGGCCTGCAGGCAAAAAGAGTGTAGCCATAGCCGCAGGTTCAGTCGACCTTTATTTTCGTAAATCTAAGTCTAAAGCTAAAGTCAAGGATGATAGTGCTAAGGCTGAACAAAAAGAGACTAAAAAGAATCTATCCGGTAAAAGTCTTGGTAAACAGAGTAATATTGTCGCAACTAACTTACATGACCTGCCGGCTGGATACTATATATTGGATGATTTAAAGATAAGTCTACCATTGCCTTTTAAATATAAGGGTCAAAATATAGTTAGGGGCGAAATCAAGAATTTAGTTATCGGCCCCAGGCGTTTATATGTAATGGAAGCTGTCAATGGCAACCGGCAAGATTTAGAGAAGATTGCCCAAGAAACCGATAAAAACGCGCGTTTGGTAGCTTCATTTCTCTCGCAAAAGTTAAAAAACGATTTTCGCGTTTGTGGCTGGGTGATAAATAAAGAGACTAGGTCTAACGAAAAATTCCTGGTTAAAATAATTAATGAAGCAGAGCTAAGAGGGTCCTTGATTAAGCATGAACGCTATTCGCAAGGTAAAAAATGTCTCAAAGCCTCAGAACATGTCCCCGAAATAATCTCAGAACTAAAATTAGCCGCGTGGGAAGATTAATAATATCGACGATTTATTCTTAGAATAAAATGTAATATGATTGTCTGGATGAAAAATTTATTTAAAGACATTATCTATTTTGTCTATCGCCGGCGGTTGGTCAAAGAATTAAATCGCAACAAGATCATGCCGTCTCACGTCGGTTTAATACTGGACGGCAATCGTCGTTACGCCAAACAGCAGGGATTTAAAGAGGTATCCAAAGGTCATCGTTTAGGCGCGGATAAAATCGATGAAGTCTTAAGTTGGTGCGAGGACCTGGGTATTCATATGATAACGCTCTGGGCGTTATCAACGGAAAATTTACGCCGCGAATCAAGTGAGATCAGCGATTTACTGAAAATAATTGAAGTAAAAATAACCGAAATAGCTGAAGACCCACGTACTCATCAGCGGCGCATGAAGATTAAATCACTGGGGAAATTTGACCTTCTGCCGGTTTCAACCCAGAAAGTTCTGACTGAAGCCGAGTACGCGACCAAGGATTATGACAATTTTCATCTTAATATTGCCATAGGTTACGGAGGACGGCAGGAGATTGCCGATGCTTTGCGGGAGTTAATCCTTTCTGAAGAGTTAAAAGGCAAGACCATAGACGAGATAGCTGCTAGGATTACTCCGGAGGCTATAGGTGAACACCTCTATACTGTTGATCTACCGGACCCTGAGCTTATAATCAGAACCAGCGGGGAGACGCGACTTTCAGGTTTTCTGCTCTGGCAGAGCGCCTATAGTGAATATTATTTTTGTGACGCATTTTGGCCCGCTTTTCGGGAAATAGATTTTTTAAGAGCTATCCGCAGCTATCAGCAGCGCCGTCGGCGATTCGGATTATAAGGTGCTGATGGGGATTATTTGAAATTTTTAATAAAAAGAATTAAAATATAAACTGAACAGCCTGGATAATAAGGTCTTTTGCTCTATCGCGTTCATAATATTTATTCTATTAAAAGTTGAGGCTCTCTGATTTGTCAAAAAAAGTTTGGCAATTAATTTCTGTAATTGCCGATGTCTGTTTTATTAATATCGCCATAATTTTGGCTTTTTTAACCCGTTTTAACGGCGGTCTGCCGTCGTCTAATTTTAGAGCTTATAGCAATCTGGCGATATTTATTACTATTATTCAAATTGCTTATTTATTTTTTTATGATATGTATCAACCGGAGCGAACCGAGGGTTTCTCCGGAGTTTTCTCATCAGTTTTAAAAGCAGTCACCTTAGGCAGCTTGTCTGTCGTCACCTTAACTTTTTTTGTCGGGTCTTTCTCTTTCCCCCGTTCCGTATTTATAATTTCTTGGTTCTACTTGCTCCTGCTTTTGACGGGTTGGCGTTTAGTAGGTGCGTTGGCTCTACGAATCGACTGGCCGGAAGAGAAGATATTGGTGGTGGGTACCGGTGAATTGGGACGGCAAGTGGTGCGAGAACTTAAGGCCAGGTCTGAATGGGGATATCGGGTTGTCGGAATTATTGCGCGCAACTCATTCAAGCCGGGCCGTAAAATCGAAAGTGTGCCGGTCGTTGGTGTCGCCAGTGAGCTTGGTAAACTAATAAAGAAATTTCACGCGGAGAGGTTAATCGTCACAACGCCGATTAGACAGCGTGAGTTACTTGAGGAGATGTCGCGTTCGCGTGAGTCGGAGGTAAAAGTTGAAATCGTACCGGCGCTATATGAGATTTTTATCGGTAGTGTCGATTATAAATTATTGAGCGATATTCCTCTTATCTCTTTAACTAAAGAACCAATACCGGGCTGGGTGATGCTCTTAAAATTCTTATTTGACAGAGTTGGAGCCTTATTATTTCTGATACTCTTATCACCCATACTTCTAACGCTGGCGATTTTGGTTAAACTTAGTTCGCCGGGACCGATAATTTTTAAGCAGGAGAGGGTCGGTAAAGACCAAAAGCTGTTTTTTCAGTATAAATTTCGCACTATGATCCAAAACGCGGAAGCGGAAACCGGTCCGGTTTTAGCAACCGAGAATGATATGCGCATTACCAAAGTAGGTAAGATTCTTAGAGATTATCGCTTGGATGAATTACCGCAGCTATTTAATATCATAAAAGGTAATATGAGTTTTGTCGGTCCCCGCCCCGAGCGGTTGTATTTTGTAAAAAAATATAAAAAATCCATACCCGGTTATGCGGAGCGCTTTCGTATTAAACCGGGGTTGACCGGCTTGGCGCAAGTCAGCGGCTCCTATGCCACTACCGCTACCAATAAATTAAAATATGATTTAATATATATGTATCATCAATCCATATTCCTGGATTTAAAAATTATGTTCAATACCATTAAAGTCGTGCTGAACGCATCCGGGTCTAGATAGGAGTAGAAAATTGGCGGTAAAAACAAAAAAAAGCGGAAATAAGAGAAAGAACTATGGGAAGTCGTCACAGAAGAAAAATAATACGCAGCTTCCGGCTATAAAGAATCCCTTTGACGCCTGGATGGAATATCTTATCTACGCCTTGGTAATATTAATACCTCTTACCTTTTCCCGAGTTACCTTTGACCAGTTTGACATCGCTAAAATGGCTCTGTTTCGCGGTTTAACCTCGGTAATTTTAATAATTTGGCTGGTAAAATTATTTACGGCTAAAAAAATCAGCATTTCTTGGAGCAAATGGGATTTTCTGTTACTGGGATTCTTAGCTTTAGCTTTAGTTTCTACCTTTACCTCCATCCATGTGTTCTCGTCGCTCCAAGGCAAATATAAACGCTATGAAGGTTTATATACTTTTATAAACTATGCCGTAATTTATTTCTTGGCGTTGCAGATATTTAAAGATAAACAACAGATTGCCCGCCTATCCAGAATTATCAGCTATACGGCTATGGCGGTTGCCGTATACGGCCTCATCCAATACATCGGCTTGGACCCCATCAACTGGGGCGCTACCCCCTTTAATGCTCGCAGCAGCTTCTCTACTTTCGGCAATCCTGACCTACTGGGC
>CAJVYJ010000148.1 GCA_913009475.1 uncultured Actinomycetes bacterium
GGAGTAGCGAGAGAGGTATTGTGAAGGGGGGAGAGGGGGGGTTAGGGAGGGGGGGAGGAGGGGGGGGGAGGGGGGGGGGGGGGGGTTTGTTTTTTTTTTTTCAAGCAGAAGACGGCATACGAGATATATCAGTGTGACTGGAGTTCAGACGTGTGCTCTTCCGATCTAAGTTCATCTTTTACAGGAGGCAATATGGGATTTGGGGAAGCGCTGATACAGTTTACTTTAGCCGGTGGTAGCGTGGTGGCCGCTACCATTGTCGGTCGACGAGTGCCTTACTTGGGGGCTATAATCCTCCTTTTCCCGACTAAAGTCTTAGCGACTTTAATATTTTTCCCGGCTAATGACAAGGCATTACTGAGCCACTTTTTAGTCGCTCTTATCCCCGGCCTTTTGGCCGTGGCCGCCTTTGCTTTAACGGCGCGCTGGGCCCTTAATCGGATGTCCGCCTTTTACGCTTTTGGAATCGGACTTATAGCCTGGGGCGCGTTAGTCTTGATTTTGGCGCTGGTTGTACCTAAATAAGGTAGAATAATTATATGGATAAAATTCTTTTAAGCTTATTTATAATTTTTGTCAGCGCTAAATTGACGGGTGAGATTTTTGAACGCTTAAGCCTGCCGGCTTTAGTTGGTGAGATTGTTGCCGGTATGGTAATCGGCTCATATTTTCCCGCGCTCTTGCGTCCGCAAAATGTCTATGAAGTGATTGCGGAGTTCGGCGTGGTGATTTTGTTATTTGCCGTTGGCCTGGAGACACCTGTCAAACAATTAATTAAAGTAGGATTGACAGCCGCGTTGGTGGCTATCTTAGGTATCATATTTCCTTTTATTTTAGGTTTTATCTTAATGGTTTATCTCGGCTATCCGCTGACACAAGCGATTTTCTTAGGCGTATCCTTGGTGGCTACAAGTGTCGGCATTACCGCTAGAGTACTCTCCGATCTGGGCTATATCCACCGAAAAGAGAGCCAAATTATCTTAGGGGCGGCGGTGGTGGATGACATTTTGGGTTTATTGATATTAGCTTTTGTAACCGGTGTCCAAGACGGCCATTTGTCATTGGTTAAGTTAGGCGTGCTGATTATCGAGGTGTTTATTTTTGTTGGAGTCTTGCTCTATTTTGGCACTCGATTTACCAAAAGGCACGGCGATTTAATGGACAAGCTGCGGATAAGCGAAGCCCCATTGGTTATCGCAATCGCTTCCACCTTAGGCTTGGCGGCGCTGGCCGGTTATATCGGTATGGCGGCTATTGTCGGCGCTTTCCTAGCCGGTGTCATTTTCGCTGAGGTCAACGAAGTCTATGGTTTGAGCGAGCAGATAGTTCCCATATATGAGGTATTTGTGCCGTTCTTTTTTGTCATCATCGGTTCCAAAGTTCAAATAAGCCAATTTGCTGACATAAACATAGTGATGCTGACTTTGGCGGTTACGGTTATCGCCATTATCACTAAAATAGTTGGCGGCGGTTTGGCGACGCTTAATCTGGGGCGAAAAATATCTCTTAGAGTCGGTATCGGCATGATTCCTCGCGGCGAAGTGGGTATTATCGTAGCGTTATTGGGCCTGACACTGAAGGTTATCCCCGACAGTCTTTATTCAGTCATTATAATGATGTCGATTATTACCACTCTGATTACTCCGTCTTTAATTAAGTTAACCTTTAAAGAAAAAACTACCTAGGAGCAGCGCCAAAAATCCAAACCATGGGTTCGCCTACTTTATCTATGAAACGTGTAGCCGCAAAGCTTGCTTTGCTTATTCATTATCAGAGCAAGCTCTGACGCTACAGTCCGATTCAGAGCAAGCTCTGATGTTGCCGGGATATCATTTCTGTGCCATTTTTCATTTTGCATTTTTGTACTTTCGCCCCCTACATGTATTTCCGAATTACCGCCGTAACCACACCGGCGACTCTCAGCTCTTTTTTCGGCTTGATCGGTTTATATTTATGATTAGCCGGCATCAGCCATATATCGGAACCGCTTTTCTTTAAATATTTCATGGTCCAGTCGCCGTCTACTTCAGCAATAACGATATCGCCGTTTTTAGGAGCAAGGCCGCGGTCTACAATTACTAAATCTCCCGGTATAATGCCTGCTTCCCGCATGGAATCACCGGAGACCTTAAGCATGAACGTAGCCTGGCGGTTGCGAATTAAAAATTCATCCAATGATAGAGTATCAATTAACTCTTCCTCGGCGGGACTGGGGAAGCCGGCCATGACCGCTCCCAAGACGCGAACTTTATTTAAATGTGTTTTTAATTTAAGACCCATTATCGGATTCCAATTTTCGAGTTTTAAACCACGTTGTCTCGATATTTACGACCGTGACATATTGAAGTATAAGCGAACAGATGTTCGTTTGTCAAGACTTTTTATGACTTTTTAGCAAAAGTAATAGTTAAAAACCCGCAAAACCGAACGTGGCGCGCCCTTATAAAGTTCCCGGCGGTGTCCTTTTCTATGAGGCGTTTCTGATTTTCGGCATATTGATTTTCAGCGCCGCGCCGCTGCTTATTCATCATTTTCGTCAGCTCGATTGGCAGCCGGTGGAAAAAAATATGCGAAAGGCCGCTTAAAGCCGGCGGATTGTAAAGTTATGAGAAATGGATTACGGGGGATGGGTGACGTTAAATGCAAATCGGGAAATGCATAAAGGTGGGTTTTATCTCCGCCCGCGAAATCCAAAACGAAATATCAAGAACTTACTAAGCACAGCCGGATGCCAATCCGAATCAGGGGAAAATAATCCGTTGACCTCAGTGCGGCCAGCCTTTATATTTACTTTAAATTTATAAAAGGCGGTATATGTTTTGAATTCAACCATTATTGACGACAGCACCGTTCAAGCCGAAAATAAGGGAAGCGGCAAAAAAGGGCTGGAGCGTTTAACTGAGATCGTCAAGTCGCTGTTGGGGATGTCGCGGGCTCCGGTAGCGATTTTTGTAGTCGCGCATGCGGGGCTGGCGTCTATTTTTGCCTTAGGACATCTGCCTTCCATACGCATTATTATTTTGGGGATATTCGCCTCTCTGACTGGTACCGGTTCGCTGATAGGCTTAAACGACTTGCTTGATGTAGAGTTGGACCAGCGCAAACTGGCGTTGGCTGCCGAGAGCGACCAACCTGATATCGGCTCGACCTTTATTCATCATCCCATCGCTCGAGGCACTATCTCTTTTTTTACCGGCTTGATATGGGTAATCATTCTTTCGTTTTTAAGCTTATTTCTCATAGAAGCAATTCGCCCCGGACTCTGGCCTATACTGATAATTATCGCCATACTGGTTATACTTTACAGCAAACTTAGTTCGATTACTTATTGGAAGATGATTACCGTCGCTTTGGCGGTCACGCTGGGTGCGGTTGCCGGTTGGCTGGCGGTTGCCAAGGGTGATTTAAACTCTTACAGCGGTTGGTTGACGATGCTGAGTTCCGGCGGCCTAACCTTGGCCCTATTTGCTCTATGGAGCTTTGCGTGGGAGATAGGCGGGCGCAACATTCCCAATGATTTCAATGATATTGAAGAAGATAAACCGTTGGGTACCAAGACAGCTCCTTCAGTGCTCGGAGAAATCTTTGCGTCTAGAATAATTATGGTAAGTTTAATAATTGCGGTTTTATTAAGCATAGCTTTGATATTATCCGCTGGTTTTGCCAATATTCAACTTATTTTTTTATTAGCCGGAATAAGTATATTAGACCTTTATATGTTACTATTGCCGGCCCGTCGTCTGGTTTTGGATCCGCGATCCGCTGTCTCAGTCAAGCTCTATAATCACTCGGCTTTTTATCCTTTAGCACTGCTCTTATTAATTATTTTAAGCTTGCCGCTGGCCCAGTGGTAGTATATGATAATAAGAAATATTAGGAGGATTTTTTATGCTTGATGAACGTCTGCAAGGAGTAAAAAGGCCGGAGACTCCGAAAAAAGTGCAAGATTTTTTCACTTCAGTGGCTAAACGCTATGACTTGGCTAATAGCTTAATGAGTTTCGGGATGCACTATAGTTGGAAAAGAAAAGCGGTTAAGGAAGCAGGTGTAAAAGAGGGGATGAAAGTCCTTGATATCTGTTCCGGTACTAATGATGTCGCGATTATCGAGGCGAAAATTGTTGGTGACGGCGGTCATATAACGGCGCTGGATTGGAATGAGGCCATGCAAGCGGCCGGTCAGTTTAAGATTGATAAATTTGGTTTATCCGATCGTATTACCAATGTTATCGGGGATGCGGAAAAACTTCCATTCGAAGACAATACTTTTGATCGGGCTACAGTAGCAGTGGCCTCGCGCCATTTAAATATCGATAAACACTTTCAAGAGATGTATCGGGTCTTAAAGCCGGGGGGACGGGGAGTATGCGTCGATTTTTTCCAGCCTCCAAATCCGTTATTTGGCCGTCTCTATAATTTTTATTCCTACGCGATAATGCCGAAGATAGGTACCTGGATTACAGGGGACAAGACCGGTGTCTATGATTATCTACCAGATTCCATCAGAGTTTATTATACGCCGGAAGATTTTTCTAAAGAGATGATTGGCGCGGGTTTCAAAGATGTGAAATATTATCCGCTTACTCAAGGTATAGTCTATGTTCACGCCGGCAACAAGTAAGGCCGCGCTTAATTTCCCCGAGCTTAGTGTCGCGATAACAACCGCGGAGATATTGGCCGATGTGGATATTAGCGGTCTGGACGCCGTCTATTTGGGTCAGCCCTATTGCCTAAAGATTAAAGGTAATCTCTTAATCGACTTAAGCGGCCTTAGCGACGCGATAAAGAAACTAAACTCCGCGGGCAAGCGCGCCTATCTGACTACTCCCATAGTTCCAAAAAACACTGATTTCTCCAAAATTAAAGCTGCGGTCGAGTGTGGAATTAAAGCCGGTATTAAGGGCGTGGAAGTTCATGATGTCGGCCTATTCCGTATGGTTAAAAATGAATATCCAGGTCTCCCTATCCATATGAGTTCATTGGCCAACATATATCAGCCGGAAACAGCGGCCTACTATCGCGATCAAGGCGTGGCCAGAATAGTGCCGGCCAATGAGTTATTGGATACGGAGATGAAAATAATTAAAGACGCTGTTGACAAGGTGGAATTCAGCATACCTATTTATGGGCGGTTACCGTTGGGTATGTCGTATGCATGTATGCTAAGATCGGAAGAGCACACGTCTGAAC
>CAJVYJ010000149.1 GCA_913009475.1 uncultured Actinomycetes bacterium
TGTAGTTGAGTCACGTAGGTCCTTATTATTCATTGTTTTTCTTTTTTTTTTTTTATTTTGTATTTTTTGTTTTTTTTTTTAATGATACGGCGACCACCGAGATCTACACTCTTTCCCTACACGACGCTCTTCCGATCTGGGAATCTACGTCCAACCGTGCCTTTTAATGCTTATTATTCTAATGCACTGTGATTCCTGGATTCCCGCTGGAGTTTATGCCGCACTTGATGCGGTACGGGAATGACAACTATAGGAAACTGGAAATTACAGACAAAATACTTATTATTAATCGGTCTCAATCTCATTTTTATATTATTAAGCAGAGTTTTATTGACGATAGTAATCCTATGAAACGGTATTTAGCGATAATAATCCTGCTCTTAATAGTACTAACGCTTGCGGCTTGTAACGGTAATTCCAGTTTTAAGCCGGAAGCAGTCATTATAGACCCACCAAAAAAAGCCCGGAAAGCCGCTCAACAGCAAAACCAACAAACCCAGGATCTGCAAAAATCTATTCAAGAACTTAATAATTAGTATAGTACGGAGAACCAGCTTAGATATTCCGCTTCGGCGATAAATCCGTTAGAACATGAGCGTAAGTTTTGGGGGTCAGGTCTTGCATTTTCGCAATAAATGCGAAAATGCAAGACCTGACCCCCAAAAGTACTTTTTTTATAAACTCACTGTGATTGGGAATAGAAGAATAGCCAACAAATAAAAAAAATGAAAAATAATAAACTCAATATCTTAGAAAAAATTATGGAAGAGACGGATGACGTTATCTACGCCAAAGATGTGGATGGACGTTATCTGCTGCTTAACTCCGCCGCTTCCCGTTATCTTAAATCATCAAAAAGACAAGCATTAGGAAAAAACGATTTTGAATTTATGTCGGAGACAGACGCCAAGAAGATAACACGAGGAGATAAAGAACTTTTAGCAACCGGTGAATCTAGCGAATATGGAGAGAAGGTAAGGATAAACGGGGTCGAGAGGTCGTTTCTTACCACTAAATCACCATATAAAGACAAAAAGGGCAATGTTATCGGGTCAATCTGCATAGCCAAGGATATTACGGAAAAAAGGCTGGAAGAAAAACTGAGGGAAAAAAGTGAGAAGTTAAAAGCGGTAATCACCAACGCTCCGCTAGCATTGTTCTCGGCCGATAGAGATGGAACAATCACGACATTTATAGGGAAAGCATTGAAAGGGCTTAAAAAAAAGTGGGGCGAAAATGTGGGGGAGTCAATTTTCGATGTTTATCGCGATAGCCCCGAAATACTTGAAGCTTTTCGCCGAGCTATAAAAGGGGAGGAAACAACTGTAACACTTGTCTCCTCCCCTAATGAGCCGCGAATATTTGAGACAACATTCTCCCCTCAGGAAGACCAAAAAGGCTCTATCTCAGGAGTTATAGCTGTCTCAACCGACATTACTCTTCGTAAACACATAGAGAATTCACTGCGTGAGAGCCGGAAAAAGCTGGAGGAGGCACAGAAAATCGCGCGTATGGGAGATTGGATTATGGATATTTCCAGTGACCGTATTTATGGTTCAGATGAAGCTTGGCGTCTTTTCGGTCTTCCGCCTCAAAAAAATGGCATCAGCCAAGATGTTTTTTATAACTATCCTCATCCCGAAGACCGTGAATTTGTAAGGCAAGCGCATAAAGAGGCAATAACTCAGAAAAAATCTTACGATATCGAATATCGCGCTATACTTCCCGGAGCGAAAGAGCGGATATTTCATGGGCAGGGAGAGGTCATCACGGATAAGAGCGGCAAACCGGTAGCTTTACACGGCACCGTTCAAGATATTACCAAAAGAAAGAAGACTGAACAGATGCTGCGAGCCTCTGAGGATAAATTCGCCAAAGCGTTCCGCTCAAGCCCTGACGCTATCGTCATCAGCACGCTTAAAAATGGAGTAATAATCGAAACCAACACCGGTTTCACCAAGTTATTCGGTTACCATCAGGAGGAAGTCGTTGGTAAGACTTCTTATGAGCTAAAAATTTGGACGAAGATTCAAGATCGGGATAGGTTGGTAAGAACAATAAAGTCCGGTTCCAACATCAATAATATTGAAATCGATTTTCGGACAAAATCCGGCGATATTCACCATACTTTACTCTCGGCGGATGTTATTCAAATCGAAGATAAACCTCATCTGCTGATGATTATACATGACATGACCAAGCATAGGAGAAAAGAGGAGATATTTAAAAGCTTGGCCGTTCGTTTTACATCTATCTATGGAAGAGAATTCTTTGATCGTATCTCCGCTCATGTGTTGGAGATGCTGGGAGCTGATTACGCGTATGTTGGAAAATTGAAATCTAATAAACGTGAGATAAGCGTGATAGGCGGGACAGACAAGAAAAACGTGTTGGAGCATATCGATTTTAACCTTGAAGGCACACCGTCCGCCGAGGTCGTTGGCAGAAGAGCTTGCCTCTTCCCTTCCAAGGTCCAAGAGCGATTCCCCGATGATAAGCTTCTCGTTGGGATGGATATAGAGGGATATGCCGGTGTACCATTAAATTCAAGGTCCGGCAAACCCATCGGTATATTTGTGGTGCTAAACAAGAATCCAATAATCGATAAACAGCTGGCTTTGTCGATGTTGAGTATCTACTCAGCACGCATTTCGGCAGAGATAGAGCGCATCGAAACTGAAGAAATGTTGCGACAAAAAGACCGTGATATAAGAAAGGCGTACGCCGACGTTTTTAGCGCGATCACGAACGAGAAGTTGTTAATCCTTACACCGGATGAGATAGCAACAGCGCAAGGAGACCAGCAGAGCGAGACCTTTGTTGTCGCTTCCGCCGAGCAACTGGTTTATGCAAGAGAATTCTTGAGAAAAAAGCTCAGGCCGTTACTGTGTGATAATGATTTAAGTGATATGATTCTGGCCTCCGGCGAGGCCATTACAAACGGGGTCAAACATAGCTTCTCATGTAAGATACAAGTATTCAATTACGATGATACGGTGCAAATAAAAATAAGTGACGATGGCCCCGGTATCGATTTTAGCGTTCTCCCCAAAGCCACCTTGTTGGCCGGATTCTCGACAAAAAAATCCCTGGGTATGGGATTTGCCGTCATCCTGGAGATATGCGACCGAGTACTGCTCTCGACCGGCCCGCAAGGCACAAATCTTCTGCTGGAGATCGATAGCGGAAAAGAGGCCGGCACTTTAGATGATGTTCTCGCGAGATAATTAGCTATTTGCAACATCGCCCCGATGGATATGCTGTTTTCTAAAGATTCTCTCAGAGATAAAAACCAGCCCGTAAAAACTGATTATCAGAGCCAATTGGGTAGGAGAGTTAGTTGCCATATAGACCAATAAAATTATAATAGTGATAATCAACAACATGCTCCCAAAAACCGTGATAGTGAGATTGGAAGCGGTTTTTTTTCTCAGTTTTATATTAGCTATGACAATACCCAATGAAACCAATAAAAATGTTAAGCTGGAGAAAGCTGCAATAAACCCCAGCCCGCCGAAGTAGGCCAGTGCGCAACCTAAAACCGTCATTGTCACAATGGCCATCCAGGGGACTGAGACCCGATTGCGCCATGAGAAAGGTTTGGGCATCTCTTTTTGGGTCGCCATCTCCGCCATCATTCTCGAAGCTCCAAATAAAGTAGCGTTTATAGCTGAGGATGTCGCCAATATAGCGGCCAGCGAAACCAAGACCTTACCGGCTTGACCCAGCGACGGCATAACGGCGATCGCCAAAGCGTATTCTTTAGCCGCCACCAACCGCTGCTCTGATAGCGAACCCACCGCGACGACGCTAAGTAAGACATAAATGACCGTCACAATAGCGATAGAACCAAAGATTCCAGCCGGGATATTGCGAGCCGGATTTTTACTTTCGCAAACAGCGTTGGTAATTAACTGAAAGCCGGCATAAGCGACAAATATCAAGGCGGCGGCGGTAAAGACTGATTCCCACTGATGGTTAAAGAAAGGCGTCAATTTAGCTGACCTTACACTACTGAATCCGGCAATCGTTAATAATCCCAACAACATAATCTTTGTATAGACCAAAATATCCTCAGTCGAACCGGTCGAGCGGATACCCTTTATGTTAATAATCATAAAAAAAACAATAATCCCAACCGATAAAAATTGGCGGACGATGGAAGTCGAGGAAATACCAAATAGTTCGGAACTGTAGGCGCCGAAAGTAAAAGCATATAGGGATAAAGTGCCGACATAGCCGGCAATGACCGTCCAACCGGTAAAAGCGCCGAGAGCGGGTTGCCGGGGGAAAGCGTGTTCCATATAAGTAAAACTGGCGCCGTCGTCACGATACGCCAAAGCTAATTTTACATAAGAATAACCGGTAACCAGAGCCAATAACCCGCCTAATAAAAAAGCCGCGGGCGTCGCGTTGCCGGTAACCTCCACCGCCAGACCCATGACTGAAAATATGCCGCCGCCGACCATACCGCCGACACCAATGGCTATCAGTTCTTTGAGGCCCAACTTAACTGCGGTCGTTTGTCTTTTAACCATACCCGCCGATTTCCGCCGATGCCGAACTACATCGTAACAGATAGAAAAGCATAATATGATTTTTCAATTCAGATGTTTTCCTTTTAAGTTTTTCGCAATCCCATCACCAAAGTATCGTCCGTTAAGTTGTTACCCGAAAAAGACCGGGCGTCATCAACCAACCCCGCTAACAACTCGTTTAGCTCCATCTCATCATTCTTAACAACAAATCGAGAGACACCCTCCATGCCATAAAACTCTTTCTCTTTTCTGGCCTCGCTCAACCCATCAGTATAAAGAAGCAGAGTATCCCCTGGTTCAAATTTGATCTCCACAGTCGGATATGGCTGGTCGGCAAAGATCGATATCGGCACCGCGGTAAGCTTTATGAATTGATTGCCTTGAGTAAAATAAGGATAAGGATTACCGGCGTTGGCTAAAATAAGAGTCGCAGTTTCCGGATGATAAACCCCATAAGTCAGAGCTGTAAATCTACTCGCTTGTTGCTTGACCAGAGTGTTATTAATGCTTGCCAGCACGTCACCCGGAGACAACCTATTATAGGCCCGGTCACGAAGAAGATATTTTACCTTGGCCGTGTCCGCCGCCACATTTATACCTTTCCCGGATACATCACCAACGACAATGCCCCAACGA